>NZ_JAJEPS010000023.1:0-44184 GCF_020686965.1 Hominiventricola filiformis
CTGGGAATGAACTGTGTTTATAAGGGATGGGGCAAATCACAACCGATTTCGCCCCCATTTGGGCATAAAGCAGGGCTACCGCCCAGCAAAAAATATTTGCTAGTGCGACAGCCCCTTCTCATCTCATTTTCGCAAGATCTAGATGCAAAAAAAGACGCCTTACAGAAAACCTATAAATCTACTGAAAAAGATATTCAGTCCCTCAATCGGAAATTAAATAATCTGAACCAGTATCTTGATCGGATTCCGGAACAGGAACAGACACCAAACCACAAATTAAGCATCAATAACATATCGTCCACTGATTATTGTAACGTCTCCCTCCAACTTTGCCTATAAATGCCGTCTTATAACCTAGCTTTTTCAGCATTACAAGTACATTACATGGTGCTCCTCCCGGATTTGCTTCAAATATAGGATTCCCCTGCTTACTTCTTAAATCCGAAGTTTTTCTTCTTTTTTCACATGTATTTCTTTCACAATTTTGTTATATGTTTTCTTATTCAAACGATAAAAATACAAAACTACAGCTGTTACGATCCAAAGTACCCCTGGAACAGTCGTAAACGAATGTTTGATAACCGCTAATACCGCTGCATTCTGCTGCTGATTTGCCACATATCCCAACATTCCCAGAACTCCTGCCAAAACGGAAGTTCCGATAGCCATGCCTATTTTATTTCCTAATGATATGAAGGCATACTGAAAACCGTCATTTCTAAGTCCTGTCTTCCATTCCCCATATTCCACACAGTCCGGAACTATCGCATAGATTGCAGTATTAAATCCAGAAAAGAAAAATTGTGACAAACAGGAAAAAGTATAAAATGGAACTGGCGATTCCCCAACTGTAAAAAAATACATGCAAAACATACTGATTCCGGTCAATAAGGCAAAAATAGATGCTGAACGTCCCTTATTATTTGTAAGCCGGAATACAAAAGGAAAACAGGCTGCACCAATAATGGACGGAATAATAATAAACATGGAATATGTGCTGAATAACGCTTTATTTCCTTCCACATAGGTGAAATAATACAATGCATCCGCATTTCTTCCGTAAAGAGTCATTCCAAACAAAAATTGTCCTGCAACTGCTATCATATACGGACGGTTTTTTGCAACTGCTTTTAACTGCACTTTCAAAGAAATTTTTTCTTTCTCCGCTACTTCCACTACCTCTTTTGTTTTTGCAAAACAAAAAATATGACATGCAGCAAAAATACATCCATACAAAGCGGCAACCAGTAAATAACCTCTCTTATCATTTCCATTACCAATCGCTTCAATAAGCGGAACTGTCACAATATTGATGATTCCAATCGCAATCATCGCACTGACTGAACGAAATGTATTGATTTTAGCTCGCTCTTCTATATTTTGTGTCATCGCTCCGCACAATGTCCCATAAGGAATATTCACACAGGTATAACCTAAGACAAGAATACAATAAGTAATTGTCATATAGACAATTTTGGATGTGGAGGGCCAATCTGGATGTGCCCAAAATGTCATGAGCAATACGATAGCTGTCAGCGGCGCTGCAATTAAAAGCCACGGTCTGTATCTTCCCCATTTGCTGTGTGTCTTATCACTTAATCCGCCGACTATCGGATCATTAATGGCATCCCAGAATCTTGAAAAAAGCATCAGACCTGCTACCGCCCCCATACCGATTCCAAAGACATCTGTATAGAAAATCATCAGAAAATTTCCTACAAACATCCAACTGAAATTACACCCAACATCTCCCATGCCATATGCTATCTTACTTATCAATGGCACTTTTATATTTGTATCTTCCTGATTCACTGCAATACCCCCTTGTCATTTATAAATATTGACCACATTATACCTTTTCCTTAACCATAATTCCTATTTTGGTATCTGCCATACCTCTGTCAGGTATGGGCAGATACCGCATCATTCTTTCTTATTTCTCCTGTTCAATTTGAATAACGGCTTTTACAATATCTGCTTTATTGTTCACGCTGTAATCCATCGCTTTCTGTGCCTCATCCAGTCCAAAAATATCTGTTACAATCCCTTTCAGGTTTACTTTTCCTGCCGCAACTGCATCGATCGCTATCGGATAAATATGACGATACCGGAATACAGTCTTAAATGTCAGCTCTTTATCCAGTACAAGACTCATGGGAAGCGTCATTTCGCCGCTTTTGCTGTATCCTACAAGAACGATATTGGAACCCTTCTTAGCCATGTGAATTGCCTGTCTTGTCGTAATTTCCGTTCCTGCTGTCTCAATTACCAAGTCCATGCCAGCTCCATCTGTCAGCTCATTTACTTTTTCCAGTACATCCTCCTTCGCTCCGTTGATTACCCCTGTAGCGCCTAATTCCAATGCCTTATCAAGCCGCTTCTCCATAATATCCACTACATATACTTCCGATACACCTCTTGCCTTCAGCGCCATCATGGAAACAAGACCAATACATCCGGCTCCCATAACAACAGCTCTCTGACCAAGATGTGCATCTCCCTGAATAGCCGCATGGAAGCCCACAGCCAATGGCTCTATCAAAGCGCCCTCTAATGTGCTTACATTATCCGGCAACTTAAAGCACAGAGCTGCTTCATGAGCAACATACTCCTGGAACACTCCATCTACCGGAGGTGTCGCAAAGAACACTACATCCGGGCACAGATTATAACGTCCTGTTTTACAAAATTCACAATGTCCGCAGGTCTTTCCCGGCTCTAAAGCCACTCTGTCCCCGACCTTCAGATTCTTTACATTTTTACCAACCTCAACAACTGTTCCTCCCGGTTCATGTCCCAGCACAAATGGAGGCTCCACTACATAGTCACCAATCGCTCCGGTTTCATAATAATGCAGATCACTTCCGCAGATTCCTACATATTCCAGCTTTACTAATACCTCGTTCTCTTTCACTTTAGGAATATCACGCTCTTCAAATCCCATCTTTCCAATTCCCAGCATGACTGCAACTTTCATTTTTCCTTCCATCTTTTTGTCCTCCTTTTGTATTATCTTTGTTTTATACTTTATTAAATAGTTTTATTATGTCTTTATTTTATATTTACAATGCACTTTTGTCAATATCTTCGTTCTAATAACCCATCATTTCGTCAATACATCCAAAACCACTTCCTTCATTTTGATAAAATCGCACAAAAAAAGAGACCTCATTTCTGAAGCCTCCCATACAGACATTTTCTTTGCTTTATATCTCTTTTACAAAATTTTCAATTACTTCCAATGCCGCTCCAAGAGCTGCCGCTCCGATACCGTATCTGCAGCTCTCTACAAATCTCTCGTCATCTGCAAATGTATCCCGCTCCGATGCTTTCCTCCATATATCCGACATATAAGGCTCTGCATAGCTTCCCACATATCCGCCAAGGATAATATTGCAATCCAGAACCATATGGATATTATTCAATGCTACTGCCAAAAAATTTGTATAGGAATCCCATAAGCTTTCCATCTTCGGGTCTTTTTTCTCCAGCAGTTCAAAAAACCGTTCCAGCTTTCCGTCTACTAGTTCTGACAAATTTAATGCACTGCAATAGGCATCCAGACATCCCTTTTTTCCACAGTAACATCTCTTCCCATCTGGGATTACCGTCATATGTCCCACTTCTCCTGTGCGGAAATGATCTCCCTGAATCAGTCTGTCATGGTCAAAAACAGCTCCTCCAACTGTATTGCTCAGAGAAATGTAAAAAAAACGTTCCTTTTCATCAGAATACATTCCTTCCGCATAGGCTCCCGCATTTGCATCATTCAAAAAAATGCATGGATAATGAAAAAAACGGCTTACCGAACCAAAAGGCAGCATTCTTACACCAAGAGCATGAGAATATGTGATCAGCTTCCTCTCTAAATCCACAATTCCCGGAAAAGAAATACCTATCCCCAGAATCTTATTACGGTCAGCATTGCTTTCATCCAAAAATTTTTCCATCTCCTCATTTACTTTTTGATAATATGCTTCTTCATTTGTATATGGGAGAACAATACGCAGATACTTTAAAATTCCGCCCGTAAGATTTGTAAGTACAAAACTAACATGATTTTTTGTAATATCCACCCCGACAGCCTGCCTTACATTGACCACAGCTGTTAACGCTTTTGCACGCCTTCCTCCAGTAGAATCCAATTCTCCGCTTTCCGCAATGAATCCCTTCTCGATCAGTTCTTTTGTAATCTGCGTTACTGTAGGCAGACTCATTTTCATACTATAGGAAATATCCGGATTAGAAACCGTCCCGTGTTTACAAATATATCGAAAAACACGGTTCCTGTTATTTTTTTTAACTTCCATATTCGTTGCCTGTTTTATTCCCATACCGCACCACCAATACTTTATTAAAGTATTTTTTTTAGTATAACATTTCCTTTTCTGAAAAGCAACTTTTCTATTTTCTTTTGGGTATCACACACATAAAAAATACAGTTTTATCTATATTCCAGATAATCAATAAACCTCTTCACTGCAAGAGTAGGTGCTGGATTTCTGTAATCTCTTTAACTTTTTTTCTGCAATTCTTGAATAGACATCTTTAGGTTTTCTTGCCATAATTATTCCATTAATGTTTTTCTAGGTACATCTAATGGATGTTTAATTTGTTTTTTTAATAAAATTTAGGGAGTAGAAAACACCCCACTCCCTAAACTAAATATAACTTTATTTTCATGCTGTTAGGAAGATTGAAATTTTGTTCACTATAATAATACTCTAAGGCTGTCTTCATATAATTCCTTGGAATATTGTAACTTCCCATAAATACAGCATTTTCTATTTGTGTGCTTTGCTTATCGCTGCCTGTGCTGCAGCAAGGCGAGCGATCGGCACACGGAACGGTGAGCAGGAAACGTAGTCCAGACCCAGCTTGTTGCAGAACTCTACGGAAGACGGATCTCCACCGTGCTCTCCACAGATACCGCAATGCAGTGTCGGGCGAACTTTCTTACCTTTCTCGATTGCCATCTCCATCAGCTGACCAACACCGGTCTGATCCAGTCTTGCGAACGGATCGTTCTCAATGATCTTAGCGTCGAAGTATGAATCCAGGAATTTACCTGCGTCATCACGGGAGAAGCCGTAGGTCATCTGGGTCAGGTCGTTGGTACCGAAGCAGAAGAACTCAGCCTCTTCAGCGATCTGATCAGCGGTAAGAGCAGCTCTCGGAACCTCGATCATGGTACCTACTTCGTACTTCATCTCTGCACCAGCTGCCTTAATCTCTGCGTCTGCAGTCTCAACAACAATATTCTTTACATATTTCAACTCTTTAATCTCGCCTACCAGCGGAATCATAATCTCCGGAACGATCTTCCAATCCGGATGTTTCTTGGATACGTTGATGGCTGCACGGATAACAGCTGCTGTCTGCATCTTGGCAATTTCCGGATAAGTAACTGCAAGACGGCATCCTCTGTGTCCAAGCATCGGGTTGAACTCATGGAGAGAATCAATAATAGCTTTGATATCCTCTACAGTCTTGCCCTTTGCAGCAGCAAGTTTCTTAATATCCTCTTCCTCAGTCGGAACGAACTCATGCAGAGGCGGATCCAGGAACCGGATGGTAACCGGTTCTCCTTCCATAGCCTCATATAACTGCTCGAAGTCACCCTGCTGCAGCGGAAGAATCTTGGACAGTGCCTCTTCTCTCTCTTCTACAGTATCAGAGCAGATCATCTCACGGAATGCATCAATTCTGTCACCCTCAAAGAACATATGCTCGGTACGGCAAAGACCGATACCTTCTGCACCCAGCTCGCGTGCTTTCTTGGCATCTGCAGGCGTATCTGCATTGGTTCTTACTTTCATGGTTCTGAATTCATCAGCCCATGCCATGATACGGTCAAAGTCACCAGCGATCTTAGCGTCTACAGTCGGGATTGCTCCGTCATAGATGCATCCGGTGGAACCGTCAAAGGAGATTACATCTCCCTCATGGTACTCTTTGCCTGCCAGAGTGAATTTCTTATTTGCTTCATCCATAATGATATCGCCGCATCCGGATACACAGCATGCACCCATACCACGTGCAACTACTGCTGCATGGCTGGTCATACCACCACGAACGGTCAGGATACCCTGGGATACTTTCATACCGGTAATGTCTTCCGGAGAGGTCTCCAGACGAACCAGAACCACTTTCTCGCCTCTTGCTGCCCAGTTCTCTGCATCTTCTGCGGTAAAGACGATCTTACCACAAGCTGCTCCGGGAGCTGCTCCCAGTGCTTTTGCAATCGGGGTAGCTGCTTTCAGTGCTGCGGTATCGAAGGTCGGATGAAGAAGAGCGTCAAGGTTACGCGGTTCGATCATAGCCACTGCCTCTTCCGGTGTTCTCATACCTTCATCTACCAGATCACAAGCGATCTTCAGAGCTGCTTTTGCAGTTCTCTTACCGTTACGGGTCTGCAGCATGTACAGCTTCTTATTCTCAACAGTGAACTCCATATCCTGCATATCGCGGTAATGGGTCTCCAGAGTCTTACATACTTCCTCAAACTGAGCGAATGCCTCCGGGAACTCTTCTGCCATCTTAGCGATCGGCATCGGAGTACGAACGCCTGCAACAACGTCCTCTCCCTGTGCATTGATCAGGAACTCACCCATCAGCTTCTTCTCGCCGGTAGCCGGATCACGGGTGAAGGCAACACCAGTACCACAGTCATCACCCATGTTACCAAATGCCATCATCTGTACGTTTACAGCGGTACCCCAGGAATAGGGGATATCATTGTCACGACGATATACGTTTGCACGAGGGTTGTCCCAGGAACGGAATACAGCTTTGATTGCTCCCATCAGCTGTTCCTTCGGCTCAGACGGGAAATCCTCTCCGATTTTTACTTTATACTCTGCCTTGAACTGCTCTGCCAGAGTCTTTAAATCATCTGCAGTCAGCTCAACGTCAAAGGTAACACCCTTCTCGGCTTTCATCTTGTCGATGAGTTCCTCGAAATATTTCTTGCCGACTTCCATTACTACATCAGAGTACATCTGAATAAATCTTCTGTAGCAGTCCCATGCCCAACGCGGATTGCCGGATTTCTTTGCAAGAACTTCTACTACAGTCTCATTCAGTCCCAGGTTCAGAATCGTGTCCATCATACCCGGCATGGAAGCACGTGCTCCGGAACGAACGGATACAAGAAGCGGATTCTCTGCATCTCCGAATTTCTTTCCGGTGATCTCTTCCATCTTACCGATATACTCATTGATCTGTCCCTGAATCTCTGCATTGATCTCACGACCATCTTCATAATACTGGGTGCAGGCTTCCGTCGTGATCGTAAATCCCTGCGGAACCGGAAGTCCAATATTTGTCATCTCTGCCAGGTTGGCTCCCTTACCTCCCAGCAGGTTTCTCATGCTGGCATCTCCTTCTTTAAAAAGATAAACCCACTTTGCCATTACATGCCCTCCTAAAATAGAAAATAGAATAATAAAAGCGCATCGTGTACCATAACGGTTCTCTCTGCGCACACAATTATCATAACACATTACATGAGAAAGTCAATCATTTTTGTATATTTTACACAGTTCTAAGAAATATTCCTTTATGTATTTTATGATGTTTTTAACAAAAATTTGCCAGTTTGTGCAGAATAGTATATGTGTTTTGCAAGATTGGATATGGACAGAAAAAAATTCCTGTCACCTTTCGGTGACAGGAATTTTTCACAAAATCATTCAGATCTTATTTACCCTGCTCCAGCGCAAGAGTTCTGGTGGTAAGGTCACATACCTCAGTCGGTCCGTAGTACTGGATCGCACCCGGGAAGGTGTAAGAAGTCTCAACAGCCCACTCATCTCTGTGTGCCTCGAAGTATTTGAACGGCTTTCCATCAAGCTCAACAAGTGCTTTCTTGATAACCGGTTTGTCCTCGCCATGTCTTCTCTCGATGTTCATCATCTTGGTGATCGGCATACCGCCTGCAACCCACTCTTCTGCCGGTCTGGACAGGTTGGAAACCTTGGAAAGGTATCCGTTGAATCCGTACTGAATCAGCATGAATGCGTTGTATCCAAGAGAGTAGCAGTAGTCAGCATCGAAGTTGGACGGGAATGCGCATCTTCCTTCATATCCGAAGAAATGAGTCTGAGTTGCATATTTTCCAGTATAAGTTCCTGCTGCTTTTCTTGCTTTCAGCTTGTCTCCTACCAAAGCCGCAAACAGTTTTTCGGACTCGATGAGGGATACCTGTACGTTTCCGTGGGGATCTCTCTCCAGGAACAGCTGCTGCTGAATTGCCTGCGGAAGGATTGCAAATACAGCCATAGCCTCTTTGGAAAGTCCTTTCTCGATGAATGCGTATTTCTCAGTCCAGCTCTCCAGTGCATTGAATGCATCTGCTTTGCTGCCTGCAAGAAGTTCGTTGATCTCGTTGATCAGTGCGGAGAACTCCGGAACGAACTCAACAACACCCTCCGGGATTACTACAACACCAAAGTTGTTGCCGTTAGCTGCTCTCTTCTCTACTGCATCTGCGATATAATCTGCGATCTCGGACAGAGACTGTTTTTTAGCCTTTACTTCCTCAGAGATCAGGCAGATATTCGGCTGGCATTCCAGTGCACACTCAAGTGCTACGTGTGAAGCAGAACGTCCCATAACTTTGATGAAGTGCCAGTATTTTTTAGCAGAGTTACAGTCTCTCTCGATATTTCCAATCAGCTCACTGTAAGTCTTGGTTGCGGTATCGAAACCAAAGGAGATCTCGATATCCTCATTCTTCAGGTCACCGTCAATGGTCTTCGGGCATCCGATTACCTGTACGCCGGTCTTATGTGCTGCCATGTACTCAGCAAGTACACAAGCGTTGGTGTTGGAATCGTCTCCACCGATGATAACGATAGCAGTGATACCATGTTTTTTACAAACCTCAGTTGCAATCTGGAACTGCTCTTCGGTCTCCAGTTTGGTTCTTCCGGAACCAATAATATCAAATCCACCGGTATTTCTGTACTGATCCATGTACTCATCATCAAATACGATGAAATTATCCTCGATCAGTCCGCTCGGACCGCCTTTAAAACCGATCAGAACGTTCTCTTTATTGGTTGCTTTCAGTGCATCATACAGACCACTTACAACATTGTGTCCACCCGGTGCCTGTCCGCCGGAAAGAATAACGCCTACTACCTGTTTCTTAACAACAGAAGTATTCTGGCCTTTCTCAAAAGTAACCTCCGGCTCGCCGTAGGTATTCGGGAACAGTTCAGCAATTTTCTCCTGATCTGCTACGCTGGTTGTTGCCTCGCCTTTTTTAACAGCGATCTCGGCAATACCATGTCTGAGCATTCCCGGAAGCTTCGGAACATACTCATATCTTGCTTTCTGAAGTGGTGAAAGATTCATAATAGCACTCCTTTGTAATAAATTTTCTTATAATAAATTATCATTATTATCCAGTTTCGTCAACCTTTGGGTTCTGATTAGAACTCAAATTTCTTCTCGAAGTAGGCATCCAGATCTGCGATTGCCACACGCTCCTGCTCCATGGTATCACGGTCACGAACGGTTACACAGCCATCAGTCTCGGACTCAAAATCGTAAGTCACACAGAACGGAGTTCCGATCTCGTCCAGACGGCGATATCTCTTACCGATGTTTCCTCTGTCGTCAAACTCGCAGTTATATTTTTTGCAAAGCTGGGTATAAACATTCTCAGCGCCCTCGTTCAGTTTCTTGGACAGCGGAAGCACGCCGATCTTCACTGGAGCCAGTGCCGGATGGAAATGAAGAACGGTTCTTATGTCCGGTTTCTCCTCAGTTCCGATGTTCTCCTCATCATAAGCTGCGCACAGGAATGCCAGAACCACACGGTCAGCTCCCAGTGACGGCTCGATCACATACGGAATGTATTTTTCTTTGCTCTCGTCATCAAAGTAAGTCATATCCTGTCCGGATACATTCTGATGCTGAGTCAGGTCGTAGTCAGTACGGTCTGCGATACCCCACAGCTCACCCCATCCAAACGGGAACAGATACTCGATATCGGTGGTTCCTTTACTATAGAAGCAAAGTTCCTCCGGAGAATGGTCACGAAGACGCATCTCATCCTCTTTGATACCAAGAGAAAGGAGCCAGTCACGGCAGAATGCTCTCCAATACTGGAACCACTCCAGGTCAGTTCCCGGTTTGCAGAAGAACTCCAGCTCCATCTGCTCAAACTCACGGGTACGGAAAGTAAAGTTACCCGGTGTGATCTCATTACGGAAAGATTTACCGATCTGTCCGATACCAAACGGAACTTTCTTTCTGGAAGTTCTCTGTACATTCTTGAAGTTTACGAAAATACCCTGTGCAGTCTCCGGACGAAGATATACGGTATTTTTTGCATCCTCAGTAACACCCTGGAAAGTCTTGAACATCAGGTTGAACTGACGAATATCGGTAAAGTCTTTTTTACCACATTTCGGACAGCAGATATCATGCTCGTCGATGTAAGCTTTCATCTCTTCCTGAGACCATCCGTCCACACCGCCCTCATGCTCGATCTTGTGCTCATCCATATAATCCTCGATCAGCTTATCTGCACGGAAACGTTCTTTACAGCTCTTACAGTCCATCAACGGATCTGAGAAGCCGCCCAGATGTCCGGATGCAACCCAGGTCTGCGGGTTCATCAGGATAGCACAGTCAACACCTACATTGTAGGGATTCTCCTGAATGAATTTTTTCCACCATGCTTTTTTTACATTGTTTTTCAGCTCAACACCAAGGTTACCATAGTCCCAGGTATTTGCCAGTCCGCCGTAGATTTCACTTCCCGGATATACAAATCCGCGGTTTTTTGCAAGTGCTACGATTTTTTCCATCGTCTTTTCCATTTGAGATACTCTCCTTATCAATATATAATGTAGGCGTATTCCGCTTCATCATCAATGGGCATCACTTCTGCCAAATGGCTTCCGAGAATTTCCACATTGTTGCTGACATATTTAATTGGCTGCTCTGTCTGCACAAAGCACTCCGATTTCAGTACCAGTACCGGATTGGACGTCTTCTCCGTCACTTCCGATGTGCTGTACTCCTCATACTGCTCATCTTTAAAATCCATGGCAAACGGCAGCCCTGCTGAAAGAGCTTCACCCACCGTTCCTTGGAAGCAGTATACCTCGCTGTATTTGCTGTAAGTTTCTGCATCTGCAAAATCAAGAAGCAAATATACAGTGGAATCTTTCAGTTCCAGACTCTTTATGGATACATTGTCATATGCGGCCACTTCTTTTTCTACCATGGACTGAAATTCATCAAAACTATAATAGTCCTGTATGAAACTCTCCACAATTGCTTCTGTGATCCGTCCGTCTTTATGTACATAAATGGATGAGACCGACGGCTGAAACGAATTCTTCCCGCATCCGACGGTCAGAACCGTGATCATCAGAATACATATGACCGAAAACCATCTCTTCATTCACTTTCCTCCTTGTTGCCGCCTTACGGCACACGCGTATATCTTATCCTATTTAAAGACAAGTTTCAAGTATTTCCAGTGATTTGAATGGATGTTCCACATAATGTCTGCGCAGATACGTCACAATTCTCCCGAATTCTTCGCATACTTCCTCACTCAGAGTAAATGTATAAAGCTTTTCCACTGGTGAAGCAATCACAAACTGAAAGGCATACCGGGTCGATGTATCCGCATTCCAGCTTTCAAACTGCTCCCAGTCCTGCGGACACTCACCACTGTACACCATGGCTTTCAGTTCATATATGTACCGTACCAGTTTTCTTGGAATTGCCGGAATCAGCAGTGCGCGGAGTGACTGGTACACAAGTTTCATATAATCCATGCAGTCTGCATTTTCCCTTGTATAATAATCTGCAAATTCCAGAAAATACTGACCATAGCAAGAACCTTCAAAATCCGTAAGCAATTCACTGAAATAATTCTGCACGGATGCCTGAGATATCGTATAGGAAGTCCGGCCCTCATAGAGCTGAAACTGTCCAAATACAAACGGGTTGACCGCCGCCATCAGCGGATTATTCAATCTTCTGGCACCTCTGGCAAAAGCCCGGATCTTTCCGTATTCTTTTGTCAGAAGCACCACCAGTTTATCATATTCACCTACCGGCATGGCAGACAGCACAATGCCTGTCACCGTACAACTTTGTCCGCTCATATTTTTCTCCCGACCTCCCGGCTCTGTCTTCCTCTGCCCTGTAAGCCAGGTATTCCCGTACATCTCCGGTGAGTGCAAACCGATTCCAGTGATCCATGTTCTATACCTCCGTTTTTTCCATCTTTGTATAAGAATAGAATCCCCGGAGGTTCCTTTTGCTATACTTCTTTCTTATCGTATCCAAAATTTTTCATCAGAAAATCGGAATCTCTCCAGTCCTTTTTCACCTTGACCCAGAGACGTAAGTTTACTTTGGCATCCAACTGGCGCTCGATCTCATAGCGCGCTGCCGAACCAATCTTCTTCAGCATCGCACCGCCTTTTCCGATAATGATTCCTTTGTGAGAATCTCTCTCGCACACAATCGTTGCCTCGATATCCCAGATCTTTCCATTGGGCCGTGGCTTCATCTGCTCGATAGACACGGCAATACCATGGGGAATCTCCTCATCAAGAAGTTTTAATGCTTTCTCACGAATCAGTTCCGCTGTAATCTGACGCAGCGGCTGATCCGTCACCGTATCCTCGTCATAGAACATCGGTCCATACGGAAGATATTTGAATATTACATCTACAAGCGTATCCGTATTGGTTCCTTTCAGTGCAGATACCGGCACGATCTCTGCAAAATCCAGAATCTGGCGGTATGCATCAATGAAAGTCAGTACCTCTTCCTTTTTTACCCGGTCAATTTTATTAATGACCAGAACCACAGGCACATTGGCATGAGCCAGCTGTTCTGCAATATGACGTTCTCCTGCTCCGATAAAAGTCGTCGGCTCTACCAGCCAGAGCACCACATCCACTTCTTTCAGTGTGCGCTCCGCAACATTGACCATGTATTCACCCAACTTGTTTTTTGCCTTGTGAATACCTGGTGTATCCAGAAATACGATCTGTCCTTCATCACAGGTGTAGACCGTCTGAATCCGGTTTCTGGTAGTCTGGGGTTTATTGGAAGTAATGGCAATCTTCTGGCCGATGATCTGATTCATCAGCGTGGATTTGCCAACATTCGGTCTGCCGATCAATGTAGCAAATCCGGATTTTTTCTGTTCGCTCATACTTTTTTCTTCTGTCCTTTCCTCATATTCCAGGCTTACAGGTTCTTCACCTGATCAAACAATTCTTTGTCTTTTTCCAGACGGCTCTCATTTCCAATCACGCAAAAACTTCCTTCTTTCAAAAGCTCCCGGATTCCGCCTGCCAGCGCACGGATATCTTCCGGCTGGGCATCCAGCACCTGATTTCTCACGCTTTGATAATCTTCCTCTGTCATGTGGGTAATCCATGCAGACATGGAACGGTTGCCCTCTGCTGACGGTGTCAGCGGCGTATCCATCTCACTGATGGCTCCGATGATATATTTAGTCATATCCCGCTCTCCGGCGTCAAAATTCTCCACATATTCCGGTGTATGCTCAAAGACGTCATTGGTTTTCTGAAGATTCGGATCCCGATAGGATACCAGATAGCTGTCACCGTAGCGGCCAAATCCGCTCATACAGCCATAGGCTCCGCCTTTCACACGCACCTGAATCCACAGATAATCGTAACTTAAAATCACTTTCAGGATCCGGTAAGCTCCGGTATAATAGCCGATATGTCCCGCTCTTGCCACATACTGGACTGCCGAGGGAATCTTAATTCCTTCTTTCCAAACCGGATTCGGTGCTGCCTGCTGCTCTGCTTCATACTCCGGTAAAATTTCGGTATAAAGAGCTGCCTTTAAAGCCGGAATTTCCCTTTTCACTGCTTCCAATCCATCATTTTTAGATGTGCAGCTTACCATCATATTTTCCGGACGGAGAACATATTCCATCACGGCCCGCAGATTTTTCTTAAGAACCTCTTTCTGTTCGTCAAAATTCTTTTCCAGCGCATCAATGGTCTGGAAAAATGCCACACCGCTCATCCTGTCGTTCATCTTTGCAGACTTCGAAAATTTACTCATGGCACGAATGGCCGCTGCGGAATGTCCGGAGGAAGTCAGATACATATGAAGTCTCGACTTCACCTGAGAGAGAATCTCATGAAGACGTTTGTCATCATCAAGTTTTGTCCGGCTGATCATCTCCCGGATCATGGCAAATGCAAAATCTGTATTTTCCACCAGCACTTTGGTACGAATCTCAAACTTCGTATGGAAAAGTCCCGGATCTCTCATATCTCCGTACAGGTTTACCGTAGAACTGATTCCACCGGTATGGCAGTTAATCTCATTAAACAGTTCTCCATAGCTGTAATTCTCTGTATCCACATAGCCAAGTACATGTTTTAACAATCCAAGATATGGAACCAGCTCATCCGGAAGCTTCTCCGCATCAAACAGAATATTGATATAATTGATGCCTGTAGTAAAGATGTTCTGATGAAGCAGGGTAATACCTTCCTCCGTCAGTTCTTCATTGGTCAGAGGAAGCACCTTTCTGCGGATATCCTCTCTCTTCAGCATCGGGATCTTCTCCAGATCTTCCTGTGGAGACGGCTCATCCTGGTATACTTTCAGTTCTTTTGCAAACTCTACAATCTGTTCCTGCTGCTCCGCACTCAGTCCGGCTTTATAGCTATCCAGCTTCTTCTGTAAGATCTCTGCTTCTTTTGCTTCCAGTCCCGGCACCGGTCTTAACACCAGCACAGCTCTGTGCGGATTGTCCAGAAGATATGTCTGGACCAGTTCTTCAAAATATCCTTGATCCAGCTTTTTCTTCAGTATTCCGAAGCGATCCAGTGCAATCAGATGCAGAAACGGCTGATTTTCATCATAAAGCCAGCTGTCCATCATCTGAAGTCCATACATCAGCCCTTTCGGATAACCTCCAAAATCAGCCTCCCGGTAACGGAATTCATAATAATTGATTCCAGCCTGCAATGCTTTCCGATCAAATCCATTTTTCACGATGCTGCTCAGAGTATCGCGGACTACATTTACAAACTCCTCTTTCTGATCTTCCCTTGCCTGCTTTGCAATCACAGAGAAATACGGCTGTGCGATACCATTCTCATAACTGCTCAGAATATCATGGCCGATGCCCGCATCCAGAAGCGCCTGCTTGAGCGGTGCCCCCGGAGCAGAGAGCAGCGCATACTCCAGCACCTGAAATGCCAGATAGAGATCTGCATCCAGAGAAGTGCCAACCACAACATTATAAGAAAGATATGCCTGCTCTTCATCCTCTTCATCTGCAGATACCGGGTAATCTACAGTACAGCTTACCGGCTTTTCAAAAGCTTTCTGTACCGCAATCTCTGAATCCACTTTCAGATAATCATACTGGGACAGATAGTTTTCATCAATCCACTCCAGTTTTTCTGCCATATCCATATTTCCGTAGAGATAAATATAACAGTTGGACGGATGATAATATTTTCTGTGGAAATCAAGAAACTCTTCATAGGTCAGATTCGGAATATCTTTTGGATCTCCTCCTGACTCATGGAAGTAGGTTGTATCCGGATAGAGCACCGTCATAATCTCCCGATCCAGCATATCTTCCGGTGAAGAGAATGCTCCCTTCATCTCATTGTAGACGACACCATTGACACTTAAGGGCGCATCCACAGAATCCATTTCATAATGCCAGCCTTCCTGCCGGAAAATCTTCTCCTCTTTATAGATATTCGGATGGAATACTGCATCCAGATAGACATGCATCAGATTCTGAAAGTCCTGATCATTACAGCTTGCTACCGGATACATGGTCTTGTCCGGATAGGTCATGGCATTCAAAAAGGTGTTTAGGGAACCTTTTACCAGTTCCACAAACGGATCCTTTACCGGAAAATCTCTGGAACCACACAGCACGGAATGCTCCATAATATGCGGCACACCGGTACTGTCAGAAGGCGGTGTACGAAATCCGATATTAAATACCTTATTCTCATCATCATTTTCCATCAGGGCAACTCTTGCCCCGGTCTTTTTATGTCGAAGAAGATAACCTGTAGAATTCAGCTCTTCTATATTTTTCTTATCAAGAAGCTCATACGCGCTTAATGTCTCGATCTCTCTATGCAAGTATTGTTTCCTCCTGTCAGATAGTGCAGACACCCGCACAGAACATGTCCGTGCGGGTGCCGCTTTTCACCTGTTTTATTTTCTTACAGATTTGTTTTGAAAAACTCTTCCATTGCTGCAGCTGCCGCATCCTCGTCTTCACCTTCGACAGTTACGGTCACTTCAACGCCTTTTTTCACACCCATGCTCATGATGGCCATCAGTCTTCTTGCATCAGCTTTCTTTGCTCCGTTGTCAAGTGTGATGGTACTCTTGAAACCTGCTGCTGCTTTTGCAAGCATTCCTGCCGGTCTTGCGTGGATACCAAGTTCGTCCTGTACGGTGTAGGTAAATGTCTTCATAATCTATTTTCTCCTTTTTATTTAAATTCATCCATTTCTTTTAGCATTCGCGGATCCGTTTACGAAGCGCCAGTGTGTATCCCGGAGATACACTCAGTTCATCGATGCCCATCTGAATAAAGCGCTGCGTAAGTTCCATGTCTGCTCCCAGCTCTCCGCAGATGCCGCACCATGCCCCATATTTGTGGGCATTTTCGATAGTCACCTGGATCAGTCGCAGGATTGCCTCATGATGCGGGTCAAAGAAATTATCCAGTGACTGGTTCTGACGGTCAATTGCCAGAGTATACTGGCTCAGATCGTTGGTACCAATGCTGAAGAAATCCACATACGGTGCAAGCAGATCACTGATCACTGCTGCTGCCGGAGTCTCGATCATAATACCAAGCTCCACATTGCCAACCGGCTTATCTTCCCTTGCCAGCTCCAATTTTACTTCTTCTACGATTTCCTTGATTCTCAGGATCTCCTTTACAGAAATAATCATCGGGAACATGATAGAAAGGGTTCCGTATGCAGATGCACGGTACAACGCACGGAGCTGAGTACGAAATACCTCCTCTCTGGTCAGGCAGATGCGGATTGCCCGATATCCAAGTGCCGGGTTTTCTTCCTTCGGCAGATCAAAATAACCGATCTGTTTGTCTGCACCGATGTCCAGTGTACGGATAATAACTTTCTTACCTCCCATGCGGGAAAGTACGGTCTTGTAGGCTTCGAACTGCACTTCCTCACTCGGATAATCATCGCATTCCAGATACAGAAACTCGCTTCGGAACAGACCGATGCCTTCCGCATCATTTTCCAGTACTGCATCCACATCCTGAATTCCACCGATATTGGAATACAGATGAATATGCTTGCCGCTCTTTGTTACAGTCTCTTTTCCCTTCATTTCCTGAAGAAGTGCACGCTGTTGATCTGCACGGCCTTTTTTCTCGTACATTTTTGTGAGTGTCTCTTCATCCGGATCAATATACAGAAGTCCTGCAAACCCATCTACAACGGCCATTTTGCCATCATAATCCGGATCTACTTCCACATCTGTGCTGACAAGAGAAGGAATATTCATAGTTCTTGCAAGAATTGCCGTATGGGAATTTGCAGAACCCTTCTGAGTCACAAGCGCAAGTAATTTGTCCTTTTCAAACTGAACTGTTTCACTGGGAGCAAGATCTTCTGCCAGAATAATTACCGGTTCCGGCATAGCTTCCGGACTTACCTGGCTTCCATTCAGAATAGAGATCACTCTCTCTGAAATATCTTTCACATCTGCAGCACGTCCCCGCATATAATCATCATCCATGCTTAAAAACATGGCTGCAAACTGCTCACAGGTCATGAACACAGCATACTCCGCATTCATCTTATCATTCTCTATGATATTCTGAATGGATTCATTGTAATCCAGATCATCCAGCAGCATCTGATGGACATCAAAAATCATGGCTTCTTCTTCGCCTACATCCTTCAGTGCTTTTTCATAGAGTCCTTTCAGCTGGGACATTGCCTTTTCCTTGGCCGCTTCAAAACGTGCCATCTCTGCGGTAGTGTCCTCCACCTGATTCTGGCTGACTGCTTTATCGGCTTTTCTGTATACGAAAATCTTGCCGATTGCAACACCGTTAAATACGCTCTTGCCCTCTTTTACCAGCATTTTCTTTCTCCTATCGGATATTTATTTAGTTTTCTGCAGTTTCTTCTGCTTTCACCTCTACCGCTGCCGGTTCTTCCTCTTCTTTGCTCTCCGGCTCGATGGTGACAAATCCTTTTTCGATCTCCTCTACAGCAATGGAAAGCGGTTTCTTTCCGCGGCTGTTCACATAGGCATCCTCACCAGCAATCAGCTGTCTTGCTCTCTTTGCTGCTGCCAGCACGATAGAATAACGGCTGTTAACTACAGGGGTATCGCCCTCCTCTACCTCGCTGTTGATAGTTCTCATTAAGTCTGTATAAGACGGATGTAACATATATTATTCTCCTTTCGCAAATGCTTTCAGTTCTTCTCTGATTTTACTGATTTTTTCTTTATGACGAACGATTCTTTGGTGCTCACTGTCTATGATACCATGAACCTGTTCCACGCATTCTTCCAGAACATCATTTACCACCAGATAATCATATTCTTCGATGCCCTCAGATTCCTGCACGGCACGTGCAAGACGCTGGGCAATCACCTCCGGTGTCTCTGTTCCGCGTCCTTCCAGACGTTCTTTTAAAGTCATCGCATCCTTTGTCGTCACAAACAGGAGGACGGCATCCGGATACTGTTCTTTGATCTTTCTTGCGCCCTGAATCTCAATCTCCAGGATCACATCATGGCCTGCAGCCAGCTGTTCTTCCACATAGGCTTTCGGTGTTCCATAATAATTATCTACATAACGCGCATATTCAATCAATGCGCCATCTTCAATCATCTGCTCAAATTCTTTTTTTGTTCTGAAGAAATAGGCCACCCCATCCTCCTCACCAGGTCTCGGCGCACGGGTCGTTGCCGATACAGACAGTGCGTACTGCTCGTATCTGGAGGTCAGTTCCTTCATAATGGTTCCCTTTCCAGCTCCTGAGAAGCCGGAAACAATAATCAATATTCCTTTTCTGTTCATTGGATCTCCCTGTATCTATGTAATCTACTCCAGGTTTTGTATCTGCTCTCTTACCTTTTCAATACCGGTCTTCAGATCAATCGCACAATCAGAAAGTTTCAGGTCATTGGCCTTTGACAGAGTGGTATTCGCCTCTCTGTTCATTTCCTGCGCGATGAAATCCAGCTTTCTTCCAATGCTTCCACCGGCAATCAGTGCTGTCTTCATGGCTTCGATATGACTCTTCAGACGGACGGTCTCCTCATCCACGCAGATCTTGTCTGCAAAAATAGTTACCTCCGTCGCAATTCTTCCTTCATCCATCTGACTGTCGCTGAGCAGTTCTCTTACCTTCTGCTCCAGCTTCTGACGGTATTCCTGTACAATCTCCGGCGAACGTTCTTCTACCACTGCCACAAGACTCAGCATCTCATCCAGTTTCAGCAGAAGATCTCTCTTCAGGTTTTCTCCTTCCTGCTCTCGAGTCTCTACAAATTTGATGCAGGCGCCGCGAACCGCCTGCTCAAGCAGATTCCAGATCTCCTCTTCGTTTTCCTGCTGTTCTTCCAGCGTCAGAACCTCCGGGCATTTTGCAAGATCGGAGACACCGATATCATTTTTCAGCCCGAATTCTTCTTCCATCTGGCGGAAATATTCCATATACTGTGCCGCAATTGCCGGATTGTAACTGAGCGCCGCACTCTTATGACTCAAGTCTTCATAAGTGATGAAGACATCCACTTTTCCTCTCTGGATATATTCTTTGAGAAGCGCACGGATTGCTGATTCAAAAAAATTCAGCTTCTTCGGCATCTTCAGCGTCACATCCAGATAACGGTGGTTCACCGACTTCATCTCCACCGTAATTTTACGTTCTCCTTCGGATACTTCACACCGGCCGAATCCGGTCATACTTTTTAACATACTGATCGTCCCCAAATGAAATGCGAGGTCAATCCTCGCCATAGTTGATTTTCATTATAGTTGATTTTGGTAACAGCGTCAAGTATAATAAAGTCCGAAAAGGAGAACTGAAACAATGGCATTCGATGGTATTACAGTCGCCTGTATGGCGCATGAATTAAATAAAAATCTGGCAGGAGGAAGAATTTCAAAGATCGCGCAGCCAGAGACCGACGAACTTCTTCTGACGATCAAATCCCAGGCAGGAAATTTCCGTCTGCTGCTTTCTGCTTCCGCCAGCCTTCCGCTTGTCTATCTGACAGCATCCAATAAACCCAGTCCCCTGACCGCACCAAATTTCTGCATGCTTTTAAGAAAGCATATCAGCGGAGGCCGAATTGTCTCTGTCACTCAGCCGTCCCTGGAACGTGTCCTTCGTTTCGAGATTGAGCATCTGGATGAAATGGGGGATCTGTGCCGGAAATATCTGGTTGTGGAAATCATGGGAAAATACAGCAACATTATCTTCTGTTCCGATCAGGATCAGATCATCGACAGTATCAAGCATGTATCCGCTCAGATCAGTTCTGTCCGCGAAGTCCTTCCGGGACGACCCTACTTTATTCCGGAAACGCAGGAAAAGGAAGATCCGCTCACAGTATCTGAAGGAGCATTTGTATCCGCTGTCTGTTCCAAAGCCGCAAAGCTTTCCAAAGCGCTTTACACTTCTCTGACCGGTATCAGTCCGGTAGCCGCTGAGGAAATCGTAAGCCGTGCTTCTCTGGACTCTGATCGCGCTGCCAATTCTTATGAACCCGAAGAGCTGATCCATCTCTACCGTACTTTCCGAAGATATCTGGAACCGCTTACGGAAGGTGCATATGAACCTTCTATTTATTATGATGGGAAAACACCGGTGGAATTTTCCTGTCTGCCGCTCTCTATCTATGACAACTGCCGCAGAGAAGTCTATCCCACCATTTCCGAAGTGCTGGAAACCTATTATGCAGAGAAAAATGCACTGACAAGAATTCATCAGAAATCAACTGATCTCCGAAGAATTGTACAGACTGCGCTTGAACGAAATGTAAAGAAATACGATCTGCAGGCAAAGCAGCTGAAAGATACGGAAAAGCGGGAAAAATACAGGGTTTACGGTGAGCTGATCAATACCTACGGATACAACGTGGAACCCGGAAGCAAGAGTTTTCAGGCACTGAATTACTATACCGGAGAGGAGATCACGATTCCACTGGATCCGCAGATTCCTGTTCAGGACAATGCAAAAAAATATTTTGACAAATATGGCAAGTTAAAACGTACCTGTGAGGCGGTCACAACACTGCTTAAAGAAACCGGTGATGAAATTGAGCATTTGAAATCCATCCAGACTTCTCTGGATATTGCACTTCAAGAAGAAGACCTTGCTCAGATCCGAGAGGAGCTTGTACAGTCCGGCTACATCCACAAGCGTCCGTCAGGCAATAAAAAGGTGAAGATCACTTCCAGACCGTTCCACTATATTTCTTCTGACGGTTTTGATATGTATGTTGGAAAGAACAACCTGCAGAACGACGAACTGACCTTCCAGTTCGCCAAAGGCGGTGACTGGTGGTTTCATGCCAAAGGTGCTCCCGGTTCCCATGTCATTGTCCAGACAAACGGGCAGGAACTGCCGGACCGCACTTATGAAGAAGCTGCCCGGCTGGCCGCTTACTATTCCAGTAACCGAAATGCGGAAAAAGTGGAAATTGATTACATCGAGAAAAAACATGTAAAAAAACCAAACGGTGCAAAACCCGGATTCGTTGTTTACTACACCAATTACTCCATGATGATTGATTCTGATATTTCCGGTATCCGTCAGGCATAGGCAAAAAAATACCATGGCACCGCTGTTTTATCAGCTGCACCATGGTATTTTCTTTTATGGTTCTTCTCTGTAAAGAACCTCCATCTTTCCTTTTGTTCGGAATCTGTCCCGGATTCCTTCCGTCACATATACCGTTCCATCATCCGTCATCAATATCATATCAAATTCATCCGCATAGATTCTCCAGTACGCCTCTGCTTCATCCAGTCCCATAATGTACAGAGATGTCGACAACGCATCTGCCAGCATACCGTTCGACGATACAATCGTCACAGAAGCCAGTCCACTTTCTGCTGGGCAGCCGGTTCGAGGGTCCAGAATATGAATATAAGTCTGTCCGTTTTCCTCGAAATAACGTTCATATCCGCCCGAAGTGATCACGGCCTGGTCCTGCACAGCAACTGCTCCCAGAAGGTCTCCCTGCACATTGTCAGGATTCTGAATACCAACCTGCCAGTCCGTTCCATCCGGTTTCTTTCCCAGCGTCTGCACATTTCCTCCAAGGGACACCATGGCAGAAGTTACGCCATATTCCTGGAAAATCTCCATAATCCGGTTTGATGTATAACCTTTGGCAATTCCACCGAGATCCATCTTCTGCTTTTCTCCCAGTGTCACATGGTTTCCATCAAGAATCACTTTGGAAGAATCCACCAGACTCATAGTCTGTTTCAGTTTCTCCTTTGTCGGCACATGATAGTTTCCCGTCGGGAATCCCCACAGCTGCATGAGCGGATAAATTGTCACATCGAAAAGCCCTCCTGTCTGTTTCCAGATGGTAAGACCTTCAGATAAAATCTTTTCCGTATCTTCAGACAGATCTCCCTCTCCTGATGCATTGATCCGCGACACTTCGCTCTCCGCAATTCCCGTCGAGAGAAGTGCATCCAGGCGTTCTACTTCCTGCACCGCGGCTTCCACAGCTTCTTCTCCACGCTCTCCATAAGCGGTGAAACTCATCACCGTGTCCATAGCAAAGAACTGTCTTGAATATTCCCGGGCATGACTTTGCCGGCTGTACTTCAGAATACAGCCGGCAGCCAGTCCCGCTACAATAATTGATAATAATATCAACAGCGGTTTACGATTCATACTTTACTGTTTGGCAATACATTTAGCAGGGCACTTTTCAGCACACTTGCCGCATCCTACGCACTTGTCGTAGTCAATGTGAGCCACATTTCCTTCCACCTGAATTGCTTCATGTTCACACTGCTTCTCACAAATCTTACATCCGAGACATCCAGCGGAACATACCTTTTTCACTGCCGGTCCTTTGTCCTTATTAGAGCAGCGTACAGCATATGTCTTGTCTGCACGCACGACTTCAATCAGACCCTTCGGGCAGGCTGCTGCACACATACCGCAACCCTTACATTTTGAAGTATCTACTACAGCTACTCCATTTACAATATGAATTGCATCAAGGGAGCATGCCTTTACACAGGAGCCGAATCCCAGACATCCATAATCACAGGATGCAGTGGAAACGCCGGCCAGAGCAGCTGCACGGCAGTCCTTGATTCCCACATAATTATTCTTATTGGATGTATGTTCACAGTCTCCGTTACACTTTACAAATGCAACTTTTCTCATAGAAGCTTCTGCTTCCACACCCATGATTGCACCGATCTTCTCCACCATGGAAGCCGGTCCGACCGGACAGGCATTGACCGGAGCTTCTCCGCTTACAATTGCAGAGGCTACCGCGTCACATCCTGCATACCCGCAGGCACCACAGTTATTTCCCGGCAGGCACTCGCGAACCTGAGTCACACGCTCATCCACTGCCACATAAAATTTCTTTCCTGCTGCCACCAGTGCAATACCGATGACAAGACCGATGACACCGATGACCAGTGTCGCAACGATAATTTCCTGCATATTTTCCTCCTTCTTACAGTCCGCTGAAGCCCATAAATGCGATGGACATAAGCGCCGCGCACAGAAGAACAATCGGTGCTCCGCGGAACGGAGCCGGAATTGCTTCCTCATCCAGACGTCCTCTGATACCTGCCAGAAGTACGATCGCGATCGTATAACCAATGGCTGTACCAAATCCTGAAAGCACGCTTTCCAGCAGATTATATCCGTTCTGCACATTTGTCAGGGCAACACCCAGAACTGCACAGTTTGTAGTGATCAACGGAAGGTAAATACCGAGTGCCTCATAGATGGCACGGGAGGTTTTCTTCAGGAACATCTCGACCAGCTGTACCAGTGCAGCAATAACCAGAATGAAAACGATCGTTTTCAGATAATCCAGGTCCAGCGGTGCCAGTACATAATCATACAGAAGACTTGCCACTGCAGATGCTATCGTAATAACAAAGATAACTGCCGCGCCAAGGCTGGCAGATGTCTTAATCTGTTTGGATACTCCAAGGAATGAGCAGATACCAAGGAACTGATTCAGGACAACGTTGCTGACCAGCGCGCTGCTCACTACAATCATAATTAATGATGTCATGCCTCTCCCTCCTTCTTCTCATCAGCACAGGTCTTGGAGCAGCTTGCACAGCAGCCGTCACAACCCTCTACTACTTTGTTTGCTCTCGTCTTAATACCATAAGCGTTCATAGCTGCCACTACAAAAGCAAGTACCAGAAATGCACCCGGGGCATTTACAAAAATACCGATCGGATTGTAAATGGATGGTGTTACAGTCACGCCAAATACCGTTCCGGCTCCGAGAAGTTCACGGAAGATACCAAGGACCAGCAGAGCGATGGTAAATCCAAGTCCCATACCAACACCGTCCATAACTGACAGGAACGGCGGGTTCTTAGAAGCATATGCCTCTGCACGTCCAAGGATGATACAGTTTACAACAATCAACGGAATGTAGATACCAAGAGCACTATAGATACTCGGAGTATAAGCTTCCATCAGAAGCTCTACAACCGTTACCAGTGATGCAACGATAACAATGTATGCCGGAAGACGTACATCATCCGGAATAATCTTACGCACCAGAGAAATAATCAGATTGGATACAATCAGGACTGCCATTGTGGACAGACCCATACCGATACCATTCGTTGCTGAAGTTGTGACCGCCAGAGTCGGACACATACCAAGCATCAGTACGAAGGACGGGTTTTCTTTTACTACGCCATTATAAATACGTTCTAACCACGGTTTCAAGTTTCAGTCCCCTCCTTACTTCGCATTTGCGGTATAAAAATCAATTGCGGCATTCACAGCATTTACAACTGCACCGGAAGAAGTGGATGCGCCGGATACAGAATCGATCTCATTGTCTGCTGTAGATCCGCCTGCTTTGTTCAGTGTAAACTTATCTGTATTTACGCCGTTAAACTGATCTTTAAATTCTGCATCCGCACATTTCATACCCATACCGGCTGTCTCATTTAGTTCTGTGAACGCGATACCGTTAATGGTTCCGTCTGCGGAAATTCCAACAGAAAGGGAAATATTGCCTGCGTATCCATCACTGCTGGTTACGCTGATTACATAACCTGCCACATTACCGGATGCATCTTTTCCTACTACCATCTCGTTGATATATGCCTTACCGAAATCAGTGCCATATACTTCACCGTTCAGATCTGCAATTGCCTGATCAATGGCTGCATCATGTTCAAAATCAGTTGCTGCCGGACATACTTCCTGATAGGAAGCAAGTTTTGCTGCTGCCTGCTGCTCAGCGATAATATCTGCAGTCATCTCATGGACACCACTTAAGCATACGCCTGCAATCACGGTAATTGCCAGAAGAATCAGTGCCGGCATCGGAATCGGGCATTTCTTTGCTGCTCCCTCTTCCTTCGGTTTTCTGTTACCGTACGGTACCGGTACCGTTACTTCCTCAATCAGCGGAGTCAGAAGGTTGCCCATGATAATTGCATAGCTGACAGAGTCTGCCGCACTTCCGAATACACGAAATACGCCTGCCAGAATACCGATCGCTGCACCGTAGATAATCTGTCCCATGGATGTGACAGGACTGGTAACCGGATCCGTTGCCATGAAAAATGCACCCATAACAATACCGCCGCCTGCCAGATGGATCAGGATGTAAGCCGGATCCAGTCCGTGACCGCCGAACAGCGCGATGAAGGCAATAAAGGATACCAGAACTGCTGCCGGGATCTCGATGGTGATTCCGCCCATTGCCCATAGAATCAGACCTCCTACAAACAGTGCCAGTACAGAATTACCAATAACGCCGCTTGTATTTCCAAGCAGCATGTCAAATACATTCACTGCATTTCCTGCTGCCAGCTCTGCAAGAGGTGTTGCAGAACTGTAACCATCTACTGTGTAATCAGCAACAATGCTGCTGAAGGAAAGCAGAAGGAAACATCTTCCGGCCAGTGCCGGGTTCATAAAGTTATGTCCCAGTCCACCGAAAAAGCATTTTACCACCAAAATAGCAAATACAGATCCGAGTACTGGAATATAGAACGGTACGCCTGCCGGAAGGCAGAGTGCCAGGAGAAGTCCGGTTACAACTGCGCTGCAGTCTTTTACCGTATTTCCTCTCTTTGCTATGTAATCAAACACATATTCTGTCAGTACTGCTGAAATAATTGCCAGTGCAATTACCATCACCGCCTGCAGTTTGAAATGCCAGATTCCCATGACTGTAGCAGGAAGCAGGCATAATGCCACGTCAAGCATAACAGAACCTGTCGTCAGTTTGTTTCTCACATGCGGGCTGGAAGAAACATTGTATAAGTTACTCATCTTTTTCCTCCCCCTTATTTCTTTCTCTTAGCTGCCATAATCTCAGACTTGGTCTGTTTGAACAGCTGCATCAGCGGTCTCTTTGCAGGACAGACGAATGTACAGGAACCACATGCGATACATTCCAGTCCATACAATTTGTTCTCATATCTGTCATAATCCTTTTTCTCAGCAGCCGCCGCCATCATCTGCGGTGTCAGTCCGAGCGGACATACATGTGCACAGCGTCCGCAGCGGATACATGCTGTCTGCTGCTCTTCTGCCTGTGCTACCGGATCCTTCGCAAGGATCGTCAATGCATTGTTATTTTTATTTACCACTGCATCCAAATCTGACATGGCAAATCCCATCATCGGTCCGCCGCAGAGCAGCTTCTCTGGCTCTACACCATCCTTGAATCCGCCTGCTGCTTCCAGCATCTCCTCAAGTCCGGTACCGATCTTCACGATCAGGTTGCACGGATTCTTCACTGCATCACCAGATACAGTAAATCCTCTCTCCATCAGAGGTTCTGACTTACAGACAGCACGATAAATCGCTCTTACAGTAGCCACATTATCCACCACACATCCTACGTCTGCAGGCAGCATACCGAGTTTGATATGTTTTCCGGCAACAACGTCCATGATCGCACGCTCACCACCCTGCGGGTATTTCGGCACTACGCGATGCACACGGATATTGCTCTCTCCTGAACAGGCTTTCTCCATAGCCGCAATAGCTTCCGGCTTGTTCTCCTCGATCAGGATCACACCTTCTGCATTCGGGAACAGGGTCAGCATAATCTTCAGGCCGCCTACGATCTCGTCTGCATAATTTCTCATGAGCTGGTCATCACAGCAGATATAAGGCTCACACTCCGCACCGTTTGCGATAACAAAACGGATATCATTCGGGTTCTTCGGTGCAAGCTTCACATGAGTCGGGAAACCGGCTCCTCCAAGACCTACGATACCTGCAGCTTTTACTTTATCCAGAATCTCCGGACCGGTCAGCGTTGTATAGTCAACCTCCGTTCCGATTCCTTCTGCCAGCGTATACTGACCATCATTTTCAATGACAATGGACATATCAGATGTACCGAGCACGTTTTTACGTTTCTCGATTGCTTTTACTTTACCGGAGCAGGAGCTGACAATATTTGCTGATACAAATCCGTCAGCTTCGGCAATCAGCTGGCCAGCAAGCACCTGATCTCCTTTCTGAACTACAGGTTTTGCAGGTTTTCCGATATGCTGATTCAGATGAAATACCATGTCTCCCTTAGGAAGCCATGTCTGAAACGGAATATCGCGTGCAAAGCTTTTTCCGTCATCGGGATGTACACCGCCACGAAATGTCTTATTGTACATATGGCACTTTCTCCTCCACTCTGTTTTTCTGAAAAGACGGCAGTCTCCCTGTCGCACTCTATCAGTTATTACTCAAAGTAGAATAACATGTCATTTTTTTCATGTCAACTTTCGATAATTTTCTATCAATCTTCATTGATATTTTTATAACAAACTACCAAATACACATTATATGAGCACCGTTTCATCAACTTTTCAATGTCTTTTGATACATTCTCCTCTTCATTTCCTATTTGCAAATTTTCTCTGCTTATGGTAAACTATAACAGTTCTTTTTATGGAGACATATCGAAGTGGCCATAACGAGCTTGACTCGAAATCAAGTTGTCGGGCAACCGGCACGTGGGTTCGAATCCCACTGTCTCCGCTGATCAGAAGAGGCTGTTGTAAAACAGATGAGTAATCATCCATTTTACAACAGCCCCTTTTCTTTCTCATCAAATATCAATGCCAGTCTTTCATAATCTCCAGAATCTCTGTTTCATAATCCCCTGTCAGCTCTTCCTGTCTGCCGCCATGGCGGAGATTATTTTCCACGCCCCACATATCATCATGAAATTCCCAGATATGATAAGGCACGCCGCGGTAATCAAAATCAATGCTGCCACAGCCGTCTTCCTCAGTATATTTGTATTTCCAGCCGCGCTCTTCCAGAAATGCGCGAACTTTTGCAAGTCTCTTTGTATCTTCCATCTGTCCTCCTTTTCTTTAACGGAATGCCAGCAGCATGTCCACATCTTTTCTTTTCGGTGCCGCCGGTTCTTCTGCCGGATAACCAATCGGAATCAGTGCACCAATCCGGACTCCTTCCGGCAGTTCCAGAAATGCCGCTGTCTTTTTCTCATCGTAAATTCCCAGAATACAGGTACCAAGTCCTTTTTCATAGGCTGCCAGACAGAAAGCTTCTGCTGCAATACCTGCATCAAAAGACTCCCACGCATCACCTCTGGTTGTACTGAAAGAGCCGTCTCGCTCATAGCCAGAACGTCCAGAAATATATGTAAGTACCATCAGTGACGGCGCACGACTGATAATATCCTCGTTATGTGCAAATCCCATTGTACAGTAGTCTGCAATCTGTTGTTTCAGCACCGGGTCTTCCACGCACACGTATCGAACGATCTGCGTATTCTTCCAGCTAGGTGCAAATCTTGCAGTCTCCACAACCTCTTCGATCAGGCTATGGGGAATTGCATCTTCTTTATATTTTCGAATGCTTCTTCTGATTTTAATATTGGAAACGGTATCCATCTGTCACCCTCCTCACACTCTTTTTTGCTTTCTATTATAATAAGTTCTCTTCCTACTTGCAACCATCGTATCAGCAGTCTATAATACCCCTCAGAAAGGAATTCTCATTATGAATAAACGAAATTACCAGCGTGAACTGGACAAATTAATACAAGAACTCGAAACAAACGGCGAAGTGCCAACACTCCTCCTTCATTCCTGCTGTGCGCCATGCAGCAGTTATGTACTGGAATATCTGTCCCAGTATTTTAAAATCACAGTCCTGTACTACAACCCGAACATTTACCCGGAAAGTGAGTACCGATATCGTGCCGAGGAGCAGAAGCGTTTCATCAGCCTTCTGCCTGTGAAGCATCCCATCTCTTTTGTGGAAGGTGATTATATTCCAAAAGATTTCTACCAGACAGTAAAGGGCCTGGAGCATATTCATGAAGGCGGCGAGCGCTGTTTTGCCTGCTATCGGCTGCGGCTTACGGAAGCTGCCAACGCAGCAAAGGAACTGGGGCTTGACTATTTTGCAACTACCCTCACAATCAGTCCCTTAAAAAATGCCTCCAAACTAAATGAAATCGGTGAAGAACTGGCAGACACCTATCATGTCCGCTGGCTCCCCAGCGATTTCAAGAAGAAAAACGGTTATAAACGCTCCACGGAATTATCCCACGAATACGGCATGTACCGGCAGGACTACTGTGGATGTGTCTTTTCCTATCGGGAACGTCACCCGGAGACCGTTGTAGCCAGCGACGACGCTCCGTTAGATGTCTAACGGGTCGGTACAATCTCCAGCCAGTAACCATCCGGATCCTGGATGAAATAAATGCCCATGGAAGGATTTTCAAAGCAGATGCATCCCATCTCTTTGTGCTTTTCATGGGCTGCTTCATAATCATCCACGCGGAATGCCAGGTGGAATTCACAGTCTCCCAGATTATATGGACGATCCATTTCTTTCAACCATGTTAACTCCAGTTCAAAATCACTCTCTTCATTTTTCAGATAAGCAATGATAAAGGAACCGTCCGGTGCCTCAATTCTGCGGTCTTCTTTCAATCCCAGTGCTTCCTCATAAAATTCCTCGGATTTCTGTAAATCTGCCACATTATAGTTCTCATGAATCATTTTAAATTTCATCTTCTTCTCTCCTTTTCCATTCTGCATAATTTTTCATATCTTCCGGCAGTTCCGCTGTCAGTTTCATCGGTTCTTGCGTCACCGGATGGGTAAACGCAAGGCTCCGGGAATGCAGAAGCGGCCGGTCTGCCGAACAATCCTCCGGTGCATAGAGATAATCACCTGCCAGTGGATGCCCGATGGCTTTCATGTGTACCCGGATCTGATGGGTCCGTCCTGTCTCCAGCTGAAGACGCAGCATAGTATAGCTTCCATTGCCCGGTACTTTGCAGACAGCCACCGGCTCGTAATGAGTTACTGCCCGTTCTCCATGTTCCTGATCAATACATCGTTCAATCACAGAATCCGATACTCGCCCAATGGGAAGGTCCACCGTCCCCGGTTTCCGAATTTCACCGGATGCCACCGCCAGATAGGTTCTTTTAATCTTCCTCTTCTTCATGGCACTGTAAAGAACTGCCGCGCTGAACATATTTTTGGCAATAATTAAAAGCCCAGTCGTTCCCGCATCCAGACGATTGATACAGCGGAAAGGAAAGGGTTCACCCGTCTGTTGACATCTCCACATGACTCCATTCGCCAGCGTATTTTCATAATGGTTAATAGACGGGTGGACCGGCAGTCCCGCAGGTTTGTCAATCACCAGCAGATCTTCATCTTCATATACCACAGAAAAAGGCAGGCAGACAGGAACAATTCCCTCACTGCCTGCCTCTTCCGTCAGTCGAAGTTTTATCTGGTCACCTGATCGCACCGGCTCCTTTGCAAAAGGACGTTCTCCATTTTTGAAGAGTCCTTTTGTATTTTTCAGATGAGCAAGCACCTGCCGGGAACAGCCTTTGTCACGGAGCCACTCCAGAAGGCTGACGCCTGCTTCTTCCTCCGTTACCGTATAGGTCAGTGTCCGTATCATCTTAATCTACAAGCACTTTCTCGATCTCTGCAATGTACATCGTATGATAATCCTTGTTCGGATACCATTTCTCGTCGCAGCTCTTATCAATAAAGCAAGCCGGATCATAGGGCTGTGCATACAGTTTTCTGCACACCAGTACTGTATTGGCTTCCTCAAAATACGGTGTTCCGTTCTCATGTGCCACATGCAGACCTGATTTTGCAATCTTGTCCTCATCGCGACCGGAAACAGTTCCAAAATAATTCAGAGTCTTTCTGTAATCCTCTCCCAGCACAGATAATGAGAAATGATCTCCAGCGTCAATGAATTCCTTCGTATAACGCTGCGGGCGGATAAATACGTAAGCAACCGGCTTGCCCCACATAATGCCAACGCCTCCCCAGGATGCGGTCATCGTATTTGCTTTTCCTTCTTTTTCTGCAGTAACAAGCAGCCACTCTTTTCCAATCATCTGAAACGGATTCTTCTGAAGTTCTTCCGGTTTTATCTCTTTCATATTTGTTCTCCTTTTCTATATCGCTAATAAATGACACGCTATCTGAAAATATACGATCAGACTACATGCGTCTACAATAGTTGAAATCAGCGGTGCTGCCATAATTGCCGGATCCAGATGCAGAAGCTGCGCCAGAATCGGCAGCGTACATCCAATGGTCTTTGCCAGAATAATTGTCAGCATCAGACTCACGACGACAGTTACACAGACCAGTGTTTCTCCCGGATACTGAAGCATCAGGCGGATAAAGTTAAGTCCTGCCAGAATGACACCTACCACAACAGCCACCCGGATCTCTTTCCATACAATCCTGAGGATATCTCTCGGCTCCACGTCACCAATCGTCATGGCACGGATAATCGTCGTACTGGACTGGCTTCCGGCATTTCCACCGGTTCCCGTCAGCATGGGCACAAAACTTACCAGCAATGGAAGTGCCGCAAATGCCGCCTCATAGTAAGTCAGGATACTTCCCGTAATCATAGAACTGATCATCAGTACCGTCAGCCATACAATACGGTTCTTCGCCAGTTCAAAAATACCGGTTTTCAGATAAGGTTTGTCACTGGGAAGCATAGCCGCCATCTTCTCGATATCTTCGGTCGCCTCCTCTTCCATGACGTCCACAACATCATCAACTGTGACAATACCGACCAGCCGTTCCTCGTGATCCACCACCGGCAGACACATCAGGTCATATTTATTAAAAAGATCTACGACCTCTTCCTGATCTTCTGTAGTCACTGCCTTAATGACATTTTCATCCATGATGTCCTGAATCTTCATCTCATACGGATTCATCAGAAGATCCTTGATCGTGACAACACCTTCCAGCCTCCGCTGGCCATCCGTCACAAAACAGGTATAGATCGTCTCTTTATCCACACCATGCGCACGGATATAGGCAAACGCCTGCTCCACATTCATATATTTCTTCAGGCCGATATATTCTGCCGTCATAATGCTTCCGGCACTGTTTTCCGGATACTGCAGAAACTGATTGATCAGCTGTCTTGTCTCGGTTCCGGCTGTCCTCATGACACGCTTTACCACCGTTGCAGGAAGCTCTTCCAGCATATCTACCGCATCATCAACAAACAGATCTTCGATAATCTTACTGACCTCCGCATCGGTAATACTGTTGATAATATGCTGCTGAATATCCGGCTCCAGAAATGCAAAAGCATCCGCCGCCTGATCCTTGGGCAGCATACGGAAAATCAACACTTTTTTGTTATCATCCAGTTCTTCCATGAACTCTGCAATATCCGCTTCGTTCATCTCCGCAAGACGGGATCTTAATAACCGGAATTTCCGCTCCTCCACATATTGAAGCAGTTCTTCCATATCAAAATTTTCCGCTGTCACTACCGTATTCCTCGTCTTTTCTGATTTTTAAACATGCCGGGAACCACCTTTTTACCATTCCCAACAGTTACAATTTTATCTTTCTTCCTTGCCTTTGTCAACAAACTTTGCTATCATGAAAGCCAGAGAAAAGGAGGCTTTCGCATGGAAAAAATCACTAGTTTTACTATCGACCACATCCGCCTGATTCCAGGCGTCTACGTATCCAGAAAGGATCCGGTAGGTGACTCTGTCATCACAACATTTGATCTTCGCATGACCAATCCCAATGAGGAGCCAGTCATGAATACAGCAGAAATGCATGCGATGGAGCATCTGGGGGCAACCTTCTTAAGAAACCATCCCGTCTTCGGTTCCAGAATCATTTATTTCGGGCCTATGGGATGCCGTACTGGCTTTTACCTGCTGCTTGCGGGTGATTACGAATCTACGGATATCGTAAATCTCATGATTGAAATGTACGAATTCATCCGCGATTTTGAAGGAGAAATACCAGGTGCCAGTGCAAAAGACTGCGGCAATTATCTGGACATGAATCTTCCCATGGCAAAATGGCTTGCCAGAAAATATCTGGATGAAGTTCTCTACGATATCACTCCGGACCGTCTGCGTTATCCGGAATAACAGAAAAAGCCAAAAAACCCGGGAATTCGATTTTTGTATCGCTCCCGGGTATTTTCTGTCAGTCTTTTAAAATTCCGCTGTCTGCCACTGCTTTTATAGCTTTCTCGATCATTTCCACCGGATATACCAGTGCAATCCGCACATATCCTTCTCCAAGGTTACCAAATGCCGTTCCAGGCGTCACGATCATGCCTGCTTTTTCCATCAGATCAATTACAAACTTCTCACTGCTCTGATAATTTTTCGGAATCGGCGCCCATACAAACATCGTTCCCTGTCCATCCGGAACCTCCCAGCCAATCTTAGTCAGGCCTCTGCACAGCGCATAATTCCGTCTCTCATACTCTGCGCACTGTTCCCACACACTCTCCTGAGGTCCGGTCAGTGCTGCCACTGCTGCCTTCTGGATCGGAAGAAAGATGCCATAGTCAATCTGGGAACGAACTTTTTTGAACATATTGATGATCTCACGGTTTCCAAGTGCAAAAGAAATCCGCATACCAGTCATATTATAGGATTTAGACAGGGAATAAAACTCAATGCCCACCTCCATTGCTCCTGGATAAGACAGAAATGATTTTCCCTTCTTTCCGCCAAATACAATATCAGAATATGCATTGTCATGAAGAAGCACAACATCATATTTCTTTGCAAATGCAATAGCTCTCTCATAAAAATCATCATCTGCCACAGAACATACCGGATTGGCCGGGCAGGAAATGATCATGAATTTTGCCTTTCTGGCCGTTTCTTCCGGAATATCATTAAAATCCGGAATAAAATTATTTTCCTTATAGAGGGGATAGGTCTCCACCTTTGCTCCCATCAGCTGTGGGCCCATTCCAAATACCGGATATCCAGGGTTTGGCACCAGCATCACATCCCCCGGATCACAGAGTACCAGGCCAATGTGCGCCATGCCTTCCTGCGAACCATACATACTCATGATCTGGTCGGTCATGAGTTCCACTCCAAAACGTGTCTGGTAGAAATCTCGCATAGCTTCCAGCATCTCCGGCCGGTCTGCCAATGCATATTTATAATTTTCCGGATCCTTGCAGGCTTCCTGCATGGCTTTCATGATATGATCCGGCGTCTTAAAATCCGGTGTTCCCACAGAAAAATTATAAACTGTGCGTCCGGCCTTTATAAGTTCTTCCTTCTTTGTATTCAGTACCGAAAAGATACCTTCCTCTATTCCAAGTGCTCTTTCTGAAAATCTGATATCCATCTGTCTTTCCTCCGATTACAATTGTACGTTTCTATTTTAAAGAAATCCAGGCGAATGTCAAAGTAAAAAAAGTCATGCATCCATCTGAACACATGACCTTTTCTCACATACTGCAGATTAAGCCAGCTGATATTTTGCCTTATACTGCTCATATTCTGCATGATATTCCGACTCCGGAAGCATGGTTTCCAGATCGTGAATTGTCAGAGACTTTTTATCCTTCTGGGACAGGTAGTTGGCAATTCTTAAACATCTTAGACTGATTCGTTCATAGCTGTTCAGAATATCCGTCAACACGATTCCCACTTCCATAGAACATTTGTTTTTGATCAATCGGGACATATGACGCTCTTTCACCTTGCCGGACAGATCCAACAGCAGGTGACGGCATGCATAGACATCCAGCATCGTCTCTCCTTTTGCATGGAACATTTCAATTGTCTTGTCAACCAGCTCGGTTTCCAGCTCCTGAAGCACGGAAAGCTCATCCAGCGCCATCTCAGAAAATGCATTTTCTTTGGCATCCAGTCCCCGGTAAGCAATCCCAATATTGCAGACCTGGTCACTGATGGTCTCAATATCATTGACCGTATAAAGAAGGACGGAAAGTTTCTGGCTCTCTGCCTCATTGATTCCCTTGTGGGACAGAGCCAAAAGATAGTTGGAGATCTGGTTCTCGTAGCCATCCACCAGTTCCTCGCTGTCTTTCATCTCCACCACGGTATCCGGCTGATAATTTTTTATCAGCGTCTCAGACATTCCCAGAGATCTTCTCACCTCCTGAAACATAGTCAGAGCTGCTGTCTCACTGATCTCCAATGCATACCCCGGTACTTCCAGAAAACGTTCGTCCAAAATGGTGAGTTTTCCGGAATTTTTGCTTTTCTCGTCGTCAGTAACCGGAATCACAACGTATGCCAGTTTTACCAGCATCTGGTTAAACGGAAGCAGGACCAGTGTTACCGTCACATTGAAGATGGTATGGATCATGGCTATTCCCACCGGTGCTGCATTTTCACCAAGGAACGCAAAATGCACAAACAGATTCAATGTATAGAAGACGGTCAGAAACAACACCGTACCAATCATATTGAACATCAGATGGATCGTTGCCGCACGTTTTGCATTTTTCTTTGCTCCGATGGCAGACAACATGGCAGTCACACAGGTACCGATATTCTGTCCCATGATAATCGGAAGTGCTGTACTATAAGGAACTGCTCCAGTCATACACAGTGCCTGCAGGATACCAACAGAAGCACTGGAACTCTGGATCACCGCAGTCAGCACGGCACCTGCAAGAACTCCCAGCACTGGGTTGGAGAAAATCAAAAGAATGTTGGTAAATTCCGGTACGTCTGCCAGCGGTTTTACTGCGCCGGACATGGTTTCCATACCATACATCAAAATAGTAAAGCCAATCAGGATATTTCCAATATCCTTTTTCTTCTCCCGTTTGGAAAACATGATCATTGCCATGCCGATCACACCCAGTATCGGGGAGAAGGTGGATGGTTTTAACAGCTGCATAAAGAAACTGTCACTCTCGATTCCTGCCAGTGACAGGATCCAGGAAGTCACTGTCGTACCGATATTGGCACCCATAATGACACCGACTGCCCGGGAAAGTGTCATGATTCCACTGTTTACAAAACCAACTACCATAACTGTGGTAGCGGAAGAACTCTGAATCACGCCAGTGACCACAATACCAAGAAGCACTGCCTTGATCAGATTGGACGTCAGATTTTCCAGAATTTTCTCCAGCTTTCCACCGGATGCAGATTCCAGTCCCTGGCCCATCAGTTCCATTCCAAACAGGAACATTGCCAGACCCCCGAAAAGGGTCAGCACATTAAATACACTCATACCTCTATCCTCCATAGATTTACACGTAACGTAAAAGAAGGATTGTACTATCACAATCCTTCTGGCTTGACTATATCAGTGTTTTTCCCCCTGTGTCAACGCTTTACACAGCTTTCAGCGAGATTTTACGCAGGCCTTATTTTGATTTTACATAGATTTTACATAACTGTAAATTCCCCGTTAATTTCCGCAAAATAGACAGGATCTGACTCCTCCATCTGCGCAGTGGCGCTGGTGGCTTCCGTTATGGCTTTTTTGATCTCCTGTATCCGCGAAGACTCCACCAGAACCGTAAACACCACCTTGTCCGTGTACTCCGCAGACAGGATCGGAATCTCTTTTTGTCCAAACAAATATTGGAGTTTTCCCACTCCATTATAATCCGTAGTCACAGACAACTTCACACCCAGATATTTCGTAATAACGGTACTGTTTTTCAGACCTTCCTGCACTGCTCCAGAATAGGCTCTCACCAGTCCGCCTGTGCCAAGAAGAGTTCCGCCAAAATAACGGGTTACTACCACTGCCACATCTGTAAGACCCGCCCCAGTCAGCACATCCATCATAGGTTTTCCTGCCGTCTGGGACGGTTCCCCGTCATCACTGCATCGCTTGAATTCCTGCCGTTCACCCAGGATGAATGCCCAGCAGTTGTGTCTGGCATCCCAGTATTTCTTCCGCATTTCCTCTACGAACTGATTGGCTTCTTCCTCTGTCTTTACCGGACGAACCGTGGCGATAAAACGGGACTTTTTCTCCACCAGCTCTCCTTCTCCGCCTTCATATACGGTCTTATACTGCTCTGTCATCTTTCATCTCCTCCACAAACCTTGATACGGTCAGCTCATGACTGAACTGCTTCTTCGCCCAGCAGATGGTCAGCTCCTTCTTCGCCCTGGTCATGGCTACGTAAAACATCCGCCGTTCTTCCTCCAGATCCGCATCCAGTACTGCCTTTTTATAAGGTGTAATGCCTTCCGCCGCATCCAGAATAAAAACCTTATCATACTCCAGCCCTTTGCTGCTGTGCATAGTGGCCAGGTGGACACCTTCTTTTACTTCCTGCTGCCGCTTCCGCATCTCATCCATTTCTTTTTTATAGCGTTCCATGTATGCAAACCATTCATCGTAAGTCTTATAAGCACGGGCGCTCTCCTGAAGTTCATTTAACACCTCCATAAGATCTTCCGCATTCATCCGGCGAAATTCTGCATACTCTTTCAGATACTCCTCATATCCCATCACATGCCGGATGTAATTGATGGCCGCAAAAGGTCCCATCCTGCCCAGCATCTTCAGATCATACTGAAGCCGTTCAATCTTATCACAGACATAGGGTTTGTCCTTATAATAGTCCATCATATACTCCCAACAGATGATCTCATCATTCAAACACTCCCGGTTCATGTACCGTTTGGGCCGGTTGAGTACCGGCAGTAAATCCTTCCGAAGCTTCGAGCCACAGGCCAGCCGGATATAACAGAACAGATTTTTCGCAATCCAGTGTTCAAAAAGATTTGGCACCTGATCTCTTACCCGGAATGGCACATTGAATTCCATGAATTTCTGTATGAGAAGCCTTGGCTGAGTGTTGGTGCGGTAAAGCACCGCCATCTGCTGCCAGGCGCCGCCATTTTTCTTATACTCCTGCATTTCTTTCAACAGATACAGACATTCCTGCTGCTGATCTTCAAAGGCGAGGATTCGCACACCCGGTCCCTCTCCTCCTCTGGCCGTAATCTCTTTTGCAAACCGGGACTGATTTTTCCGAATGACCCGGCCTGCTGCATTGACAATCTGTCTGGTAGAACGGAAATTATCATTTAACAATACACGACCCGCTGTCGGAAAGTCCTTCTGGAAGTTCAGCATAATCTCCGGTTTCGCACCCCGGAAGCGATAGATGGACTGGTCATCATCTCCCACGATAAAGAGATTATTTTCCGGCTGTGCCAGAAGCCGCAAAATATCATACTGCAGGCGGTTGATGTCCTGAAACTCATCTACCAAAATGTACCGGAATTTCTTCTGCCACGCTTCCAGAATGTCCGGCCGTTTCGTTAAAAGCTCCCATGTATAGCTGAGCATATCATCAAAATCAATCAGTCTCGCATTCCGCTTCCGCTGCTCATAGGATGCAAAGATTTTCCGAAAAATATCTTCCGCACAGTTTTTGGAAAAATAGTGCTCCAGCGAAATCCGTTCATTCTTGATCAGGCTGATTTCGCCCAGCACGCCGGAGATAAATTCATTTTCATCATCGATCTCCAGCTTCAGCCGATCCACGATTTCCTTCATATACTGATATCTGGTCTCTTCCCTTAAAATATTAGCCGCTGTAAATCCATAAGACAGCTTTAAAATATTGAAAAATACTGCATGAAAAGTGCCAAACAACACATTTCCATAACCCTGCGGCTTTTCCTCAGACTGTTCCATCAGGCGCAAAAAGCGCTCCTTCATTTCCGTGGCAGCTGCCTTGGTGAAGGTAATCACCAGAATGGAGGAGGGAGAAATATGACAGTCCTGCACCAGGTACTGGACTCTTTTTGTTACAACGGTAGTTTTTCCCGAACCGGGACCTGCCAGAACGAGCAACGGTCCGTCCTGATGACGGATCGCTTCGCTCTGTGATTTTGTAAAAGAACTCATACAGACTCGCTTTTAGCTTAATTTCTCGATTGCTTTCTCAATACGTGCAATGCTCTCTTCTTTGCCAAGGATCTCCAGAATCTCAGTTGCACCGCAAGGGGTCATCTGTTTTCCGGAAGCAGCGGTACGGATCGGCCACATGACATAACCGTTTTTGTAACCTTTCTCCTTCACGAATGCACACAGCATCTCATACAGAGCATCGTTGCTGTAGTCTTCCTGTGCTTTCAGAAGCGGAAGCACTTCTTTTAATACCTGAAGAGAGGACTCAGCAGTGGTCTTCATCTTCTTGTGGGTATACATTGCCACATCATATTCCGGTACTTCCTCAAAGAAATCAATCAGATCCTTGATATCCGGGAAGATCTCGATACGGGTCTTCACCATCTGGGCAATCTTCTTAAAGTCATAATCCTTCGTAATGACTTCTTTCATATACGGAAGTGCTCTCTCATAGAACGGCTCAAAGTCCATCTTCTTAATGTACTCGCCGTTCATCCATTTCAGTTTGCCGTAGTCAAAGACTGCCGGGGATTTGCTGATGTGATGATAATCAAATTTCTCAATCAGTTCCTGAAGGGACATAATCTCCTGATTATCCTCCGGAGACCATCCAAGCAGTGCAACGAAGTTTACCACTGCCTCGGTCAGGAATCCCTGCTCAATCAGATCTTCATAGGAAGAATGTCCGCAGCGCTTGCTCAGCTTCTTGTGGTTCTCATCGGTAATCAGCGGGCAGTGCACGTATACCGGTACTTCCCAGCCAAATGCATCATAAAGACGATTGTATTTTGGTGAAGAGGACAGATACTCATTTCCTCTGACTACGTGAGTGATACCCATAAGATGATCATCTACTACGTTTGCAAAATTGTAGGTCGGATATCCATCGGACTTGATCAGAATCATATCATCCAACTCGGAGTTATCCACGGTGATATCTCCGTAAATCTCGTCATGGAAAGTAGTCGTTCCGGTCTGCGGGTTATTCTGACGGATAACGTAGGGAACCCCTGCTTTTAACTTCTCCTCTACCTCTTCTTTGGACAGATGCAGACAGTGTTTGTCATAGATCATGATCTCCTTGCCTGCCACTTCCTGTTTCAGGCTCTCAAGGCGCTCCTTATCACAGAAGCAGTAATAAGCTTCCCCTTTATCGATCAGTTTCTTTGCATACTCCATATAAATTCCGGATTTTACACGCTCACTCTGTACATAGGGGCCAACACCGCCATCTTTGTCAGGACCCTCGTCATGGACAAGTCCGGTTGCCTGCATGGTGCGGTAAATAATATCGACCGCTCCCTCTACCAGACGCTCCTGGTCAGTATCCTCAATACGGAGAAGGAAATCTCCTCCCTCATGTTTTGCGATCAAATATGCATACAGCGCCGTTCTTAAATTTCCTACGTGCATACGTCCGGTCGGGCTCGGCGCGAATCTTGTACGAATCTTATCAGCCATCTTTCTTCTTATCTCCTTGTTTCTTAACTATCATCAGGGCAGATGCCCATATTGGTCTATATTATAAACGATTGATTCAGGATTTACAAGAGCCGGGAAAGTGGAACTTTTCTTTTCAGTAGAAATAAGGTAGAATAATACGATAATCCGTCATGAAATTCCGGCGGAATTCATCGCGAAAGAAGGAAAAATTATGCTGCGTTATTATATTGCCCAGCTGCAGGTGATCCTCTATGTGGCACCTGTCATGCTGTTAGCCATTATCTGTCACGAATGTGCCCACGGCTTCGTCTCCGACCGCCTGGGTGATCCAACGCCACGGATGTCAGGCCGCCTGACTCTAAATCCGCTCAAACATCTGGATCCCATAGGTACCTTGTGTCTTCTGTTCTTCCATATGGGATGGGCCAATCCAGTGCCCATCAATCCCTACTATTATAAGGATCGGAAGAAAGGCATTATCCTGGTCTCCCTGGCTGGTCCTGCTGTCAATATGCTGCTGGCTTTTGTGTCCCTGTTTATCGAAGGACTGTTTATGCTCTACGGTTCTTCCAGCTCCTCCATTGTACAGACAGCCATGAGCCTTGCTTACTATTCCGCCGTTCTGAACATTGGTCTTGGCATTTTTAACCTGATTCCGGTACCGCCCCTGGACGGTTCCCACGTGTTGGGAGAGCTGTCTCCAAAGGCTGCAGAACTTTACGGACGCTATGCCCGTTACTGGGGACTCGCTCTGATTCTTCTCCTGGCATCCGGTGCCTTGAGCCGCCCCCTTGGTTTCTTAAATGATGCGGTTTTAAACGGTATGTGGAGCATCATCCGCATGATTCTTCTGCGGCTCCCTCAACCTATGATTTAAGGCAGAACAGGCAGCCTGGTATTTTGTAACCGGCTGCCCGTTTTTTATTTATTCTTCTCGTAGATGATCTTCAGACCTTTCAACAGCAGAGCGTCATCCAGAATGATGTCATGCTTACAATAAGGAATCAGTGCCTTTGCCAGCCCGCCAGTCGCGATAATGGTAAGCTTCTGTCCCATCTCTTCTTCGATCTTATCCAGCATTCCATCAATCAGAGCTACATTTCCATAGAACACACCACTCTTCATACAGTCTACCGTATTTTTACCAATGAGCTTCGCCGGTGCCTCCAGACTGATCTTTGGAAGCTGGGCAGTTCTGGCAGTTAAAGTATCTGCCGCAATCCGCATGCCAGGAATGATGGCTCCGCCAATGTAATTCTTTTTACCATCCACCACGCAGATGGTGGTCGCTGTTCCCATATCGATGATTGCCGCCGGAACCGGATACTCATGTACCACTGCCACCGCATTGACGATGCGGTCACTTCCCACCTGGCGCGGATCGTCCATCAGCACATTCAGTCCGGTCTTTACACCCGGCCCAATGAGCATCACTTTCTGATTCAGAATCTTCTCCATGGAATGCTTCACAATGTTCGTCACCGGAGGAACTACCGAAGAAATGATACCGCCATCCAGCTCTTCAATGCTGACACCGTACATTTCCAGCACGTTCTTAAAACTAATGGCATATTCCAGTTCCGTTCGGGTGGATACCGTAGACAGGCGCTCCACAAAACAGATCTCCTCGCCGTGAATGCAGCCCACCACAATGTTTGTATTTCCAATATCTACTGCTAATATCATATTTTTATCCCTCATTTCGTTATAATCAAATGCCAAATTATTTCTTATTTTACCATCTTTTCCTTTACTTTTCCATGGCTTTATGCCATATTTATGATGATATTGTATGTACGGTTCACAGGTCACGAAATATGGGAAGGTGACAGCCTGTGAGCGGAACCGCTCTCGCTAAGTCCTCGATCCAGCGGTACTAACATTCGAACTACGCCTAGGGCTTGTTCTCATGAAGTACCGGGACTGCGGACGTTCCTTTCACAGGCTGTCACCTTCCCAATCACGCACCTGTAAATAGTACACAAACCATGGAGGTTTTCTATGTTAAAAAATAAATGCGTAGTTCTCGGTGTGACCGGGAGTATCGCCGCTTATAAAATTGCATCCTTAGCCAGCGCCCTGAAAAAGCAACACTGCGATGTGCAGGTCATTATGACCAGAAATGCAGCGCAGTTTATCACACCGGTGACCTTTGAGATCCTCACTGGAAATAAATGTCTCATCGATACTTTTGACCGGAATTTCACTTTCGAGGTGGAACATATTTCCGTAGCAAAGAAAGCGGATCTGGTACTGGTTGCCCCGGCTTCCGCCAATATCATTGGAAAGCTTGCTCACGGCATTGCCGACGATATGCTCACCACCACCATCCTGGCCTGCAAATGCCCGAAGCTTCTGTCTCCGGCCATGAACACTGCCATGTTTGAAAATCCGGTCGTTCAGGATAACCTGTCCATCCTCAAAAAGTACGGTTGGGAAGTGATCGAGCCTGCCAGCGGATATCTGGCATGCGGTGACACCGGTGCAGGTAAAATGCCGGAACCGGAAGTACTTCTCTCCCATATTGAGCAGCATCTGGCATGCGAAAAAGATCTGCTCGGTAAGAAAGTGCTGGTCACTGCCGGACCTACTCGGGAGGCATTGGATCCGGTCCGCTATCTTACCAACCATTCCACCGGAAAGATGGGATATGCCATCGCCCATGCCGCTTCACTTCGCGGTGCAGATGTCACCCTGGTATCCGGTCCTGTCTCCATTACCCCACCGCCCTTTGTGAAGGTAATCCCCATCACATCTGCCCAGGATATGTTCGAGGCAGTGTCTGCTCACGCAGCCGAACAAGATGCCATCATCAAAGCGGCCGCTGTAGCTGACTACACCCCTGCAGACGTCAGCTCCGAAAAGGTAAAGAAAAAAGACGGAGACATGAGTATTCCGCTGAAACGAACCACCGATATTTTAAAATATCTGGGCGATCACAAACACGACGGTCAGTTTCTGTGTGGCTTCTCCATGGAAACGGAGCATATGCTGGAAAATTCCACTGCCAAGCTTACGAAAAAGAATGTGGATATGATTGTGGCGAATAACCTGAAAACCACCGGTGCAGGCTTTGGCACCGATACCAATGTAGTCACCCTGATCACCAGAGAAGGCGCGGAAGAACTGCCGCTTATGAGTAAAGAAGAAGTGGCGCATCAGATTTTGAATAGAATTTTTAAGTAAAATAATGGGGCTGTCGCACTAACGTGCGGCAGCTCATTTTATATATCCAACACAAAACGCCGAGCTTCGAAAAGCCCGGCGTT
>NZ_JAJEPS010000024.1:0-39447 GCF_020686965.1 Hominiventricola filiformis
TGGAGCTGCTCTCTATCCGCAGTAGCGACATCGCGTTTACGATGGGAGCTAAAGGACCGCTATTGGAAAAAGCAGAAAACTATGATGGTGAAATTCCGCTTTTTTAAGTGTAACAATTTGAAGTTGAGGAAAAGAAAGAATGGAAGATAAAAAGATATTGCTTGATAATATTGATAAAATTCATACAACCGAAATGGGAATTGATAGAATTAAAAGAAACCTAAAAATAGATACAGCAGATGTTGTTGAGTATTGCAAAAATAAGGTATTAGATAAAAATTGCAATATATACAAACAGGGTAAAAATTGGTATTGCGAGGTTGAAAATATCAAAATTACTATCAATTCATATAGCTATACAATCATTACAGCACATATTGTTAAATAATTTTCAGTTTGTCGAAGTAATCCAAATACGGATTGGGCAAAAACGGTCTCCGATTCATGATTTCATGCTCTATGACATGAAATCCAAACCGGAATATGAAGCCAATATCGTAGCAGCGGAGATCCTGATGGACAGCGATGAAGTCCTTCGTTACATCTATGAGTATGGATACACAGCCGAGCAGATCGCCAGCGCGATGTCCACTGACATCAATCTGGTTGCGCTGAAGGTAGCACACCTGGCTACACTTGGTTATAATCTGCACGCACTGGAACATAAAAGCAACTTTTTGAAATAACGTATCTTCGAGGAGCCTTGACCGGCTCCTCTTTTTTGTTGCAAATTGTGCAGATGCCGTCTGCACAATTATCAGTCTAACATCTGCATGTGATAGAGCTTCACTTTTTCCTCAAACGGCAGTCCCGAATCAATGCCGACTTCTTCCCACATCACACCATACGGTGCGCCGCCATCTGTATATCCAGCTATAAAAGCCAAACGACCATCGCAGTCCTTATACAGTTCTGCCAGCCGCTCCCGTTCCTTCGCTTCCCGCTCAATTCTCCGCTGCCGAAGCCGCTGTTCTTCAGCCTGTTTAATCTGGTCAAGCTGCTCCTGTGTATAATTGACTCCAAGCTCCTGCAAATCTTTAGCGGCAGTCACAGCATCCACATGAAAGCGTTCCCGGTAATGCTTGTTCATCTTTTTCGGTGAGCCGGTATAGGTGAGCAGCCACTGCTTGCCTTTTCGGAGGCGGGCTTCCTTTCGCTCAGCCTTCGTCAGTTTCTTTTTCTTTGCCATTTGCGAAATCTCCCGGATTTTTTGCTGATGACTTTGGTTTGCGCTTCTTCGGTGCCGTCAGCTCATAGCTCAAAGAAAGCAGGTCTTTGATGGCATCATCCAGTTCTGGTTTGCCAAGCTGAATACTAAGCCATTTTTCCTTATTCATGTGATAGGCTGGAAAATAGCCGTCTTGCCCACGAAGAGAGCCGATCAGCAACGGGTCACTTTTCACATTATTCTATCTCCACCATGAAGCACCGGAGGACGAACAAAATTTTCCAATGGTCATGGAAATGCTGCGGGCCGGTGAGGTTCGGGAGGATGATGACTGCTATCAGTCGCCGTTAGACGAACTGTTCGAGCGGCTGGAAATGCGAAATCCGGACCATATCGCGGTCAAGTATTATAAGGACTACCACTCCGGCAGTACCAAGACCTTGAAATCCATTCAGATCACGCTTGCCGCAAGGCTGGAAAAGTTCAATCTTTCTTCTCTGGCGGCGTTGACTGCGACGGACGAGCTGAACCTGACAAGTATGGGCGAGAAAAAAGTGGCCCTATTTGCATTGATTCCGGATAACGATACCAGTTTTAATTTTCTGGTGTCTATCCTGTATACGCAGATTTTTCAGCAGCTTTTCTGGCTGGCGGATCACAAGTATGGTGGTATCTCCTTTATCTTATCGTAGTGTCCTGTAGTCCTTCCGAAAAGCGGCAACGCCGTGGTTGCCGCCTTTCGGAAAGGGACTTGTTGCCAAGTCCGCTTTCAGAAAAATAGGCGGTGGCGGAATAATCCGTCACCGCCTATTGTGTTTAGGCTATTTCGATTTTGGAAGCGTTGGCTTATTCATCCTCGGATTCCTTTCTCTTTTTGCCGTTCAGACCCAGCACGGTCAGAACACCGCCGCTGACGAACAGAGCAGCCAGCCAACCAATCAGGTTGCTGCTGTCGCCCGTGCGGGCCGAGGTGGTGGTGGTAACAGGTGCGCTGGCTGCGGGGGCGGGGGCTGCGGCCTCGGGGGCGGCAGCCTCGGTGCCGGTGTTATTATTGTTGCTGTTATTGCTGCTGTGGTGGCTGCCGCTGCCGGGCAGCTTGTCGATCACAGTGTTTTCATTGCGCTTTTTGCCGCAAACCGTGCATTCCTCGTGCTTGGTGCCGGTGCTTGCCTGCGATGCAGGCACATCGATCTTCCACACAAAGGTATGCTCGGCCTTGTCGATGCGGCTGGCGGTTTTATCCGGGCAGGAAGCATCGGTGCATTCGTGCCAGTGGTGGGTATCATCATACTTCCAATCCGTGCCGTAGCTGTGGGTATGAGTGCTGCCTGTTGCGGGGATCGTTGCGGTTTCAAGCACCTTCTTGCAAACGGTGCATTCCTTATGCTTAGCTCCGTCGGCGGTTTCGGTAGCTGCCGTGTCAATGATCCACTCGCTGGCGCTGTGAGCCGCAATATCGGCCTTGTCGCCGCACTCACACTCATGCCAGTGGTTGGTATCATCATACTTCCAATCCGTGCCGTAGCTGTGGGTATGAGTGCTGCCTGTTGCGGGGATCGTTGCGGTTTCAAGCACCTTCTTGCAAACGGTGCATTCCTTATGCTTAGCGCCTTCTGCGGTTTCGGTAGCTGCTGTGTCAACGATCCACTCGCTGGCGCTGTGAGCCGCTACATCGGCCTTGTCGCCGCACTCGCACTCATGCCAGTGATTGGTGTCGTCATACTTCCAATCTGTGCCATAGCTGTGGGTATGTGTTGCGGGGATCGTTGCAGTTTCAAGAACCTTCTTGCAGACGGTGCATTCCTTATGCTTAGCGCCTTCTGTGGTTTCGGTAGCTGCCGTGTCAACGATCCACTCGCTGGCGCTGTGAGCTGCTACATCGGCCTTGTCGCCGCACTCGCACTCATGCCAGTGATTGGTGTCGTCATACTTCCAATCTGTGCCATAGCTGTGGGTATGTGTTGCGGGGATCGTTGCAGTTTCAAGAACCTTCTTGCAGACGGTGCATTCCTTATGCTTAGCGCCGGCGGCGGTTTCGGTAGCTGCCGTGTCAACAATCCACTCGCTGGCGCTGTGAGCCGCAATATCGGCCTTATCGCCGCACTCGCACTCATGCCAGTGATTGGTGTCGTCATACTTCCAATCCGTGCCGTAGCTGTGGGTATGAGTGCTGCCTGTTGCGGTGAACTTTACCTTGAACTGGACAGAGCCGTCGGTGGGATCTTTCGCCAGCAGGTCCACGACCTTGCCGTTTACATTCAGCTTCATATCGTCGGCGAAGGTCACGCCCTCCTTCGGCTCCAGAACAACGATGGCCGTATATTCCTGGCCGGCCACAAACGCCGTGTTGCCGCTCAGCATGCCGGACCACCACATCGTGGCCTTTTTGACCTTATCCTTATTGTCGCCGAGCACAGGGATGTCCACGGTGCCCTTGGGCTTCTCTCCGGCCACCGGCGCTGCGATCTGCACCGCCGCCTCCGTCACATAGTTGGGGCCTGTGGAGGGGTCAACTGCGGTGAACATTATCTTGAACTGGACAGAGCCGTCGGTGGGATCTTTCGACAGCAGGTCCACGACCTTGCCGTTTACATTCAGCTTCATATCGTCGGCGAAGGTCACGCCCTCCTTCGGCTCCAGAACAACGATGGCCGTATATTCCTGGCCGGCCACAAACGCCGTGTTGCCGCTCAGCATGCCGGACCACCACATCGTGGCCTTTTTGACCTTATCCTTATTGTCGCCGAGCACTGGGATGTCCACGGTGCCCTTGGGCTTCTCTCCGGCCACCGGCGCTGCGATCTGCACCACCGCCTCCGTCACATAGTTGGGGTCTGTGGTGGGGTCTTTGGGGAAGTCCACATAGACAATTACGTAGTTGTTGTTGATGACGTTGACACTTTGAACTGTACCGTTGGAAACGGTGACGTTCTCCTTCTCAAAGCCATTTTCAAAGGCATAGCCGCTCTTGGTATTCAGAGAATACCCTACGCTGTAGGCGGTGTTTGCATCATAGCTTCCTGTGTAGAGTGTCCCATCTTTATAGATATTCGTCGATGTTACGCTCATGCCCTCGGGGGTGATGGCCGTGGGTACAAAATCGGCCAGAGCCTTGCGCTGCTCCCGGGGCTTGATGGTCAGGCCGACGGCATTGATCTTGGTCGCCGTATCACCGCTGGCCGGGAAGGTCACACAGATGACCATCTTGCTCTTGTTGATGCGCTGAACCTTCCACACCTTGCCGTCGGACAGGGTGATGCTGTTCTTATCAAAGCCATCTGCAAAGACAGCGCCCGTTTCTCCGATGAGCTGGAAGGATACGCTGTAGGCCTTGTTCCGGTCATAGGCTGCCTCAATGTTTTCCAGCTTTTTGGCGTCGGCATCCGTATCTGCCCCGTCGTAGTAGCAGACGTTATACAGCTTTAATGTCTCTTCGCCGGGGGTCCAGTTGACGGGGCTCATGTCGGCGATCTGATGGCGCACGCCCACCGGCTTAAAGTTCAGGTGGACATTGCTGATGCTGCTGCCGGTACCTTCAAAGCTGACAAAGACACGCAGCAGCATTGCGTCGTCTTTGTTCTTCATGGTATCCACGCCGTAGATCTCGCCCTCGCTAATGGTCACATGTTTCTTCGCAAGGTCCGTAATGTCCTGGGCGAAGGAGAAGCCCGGTTTCAGCTTGAACACATAGACGCCGGTGTAATCCGCAGCGGGCTGATACGCCGCCGTCAGGTTCGTGATCTGATGCTCATTGGAGGTGTCTTTCAGCCCCGCAAAGAACATCTGATTCACCAGCTCCAGCTTGTCGTCGGGGACAAAGCTATGGCACTTCAAGTCCTCGATGGTCTTAAAGTCGCCCTTGCTCTTCATCGTCATGGACACTTCTTTGACTTGGTTGGACGGGAAGTTAACAAAAACACAAAGCTTTTTTGTCGAGCCGTCAAGGATATCAGCCTTCCAGAAGTCGCCGCCGGAAACGGATACTTGGTTCTCCACCGTATCAGCAAAGCTATAGCTGCGTCTCGCTTCAAAAGTATACATTGCTGTATAATCCTGCTGGGGGTCATACGGTGTATTTTTGCCTTCAATCTTATCAGTCGTATTATTCAGGCCCTTACGAACGACGAAATCTGTTAGTGTCATCTTGCTGCTCGGATCGTAACCACACTCCAGATCTGAAAGGGTTTTGCGCTCATTCAGAGATTTGATGTTCAGGCTGATCTTATCGATAACCGTAGGATTAACGCCGGTAGGTGTAACTGTGAGCTTTTTCTGTGTTTTGCTAACAGAGCCGTCAAAAAAGGCGTTTGCGTCCATGTCATAAAACTGGTATCCCTCGGCCAACAGATCGGAAAGCGGCCTGTCCTCTGCCATCTTTATGCCACCCTCAAAGATTCCGCCGGTCAGGTGGATCGCATTTGCAACCTTTGCATAAAGCGCACAGGAATTTTCATTTCCCTGGTTGGTTTCATTATTGACTTGCTTGATTGTGCCTCCTGAAATATTCAGCACTGTGCCTTCAGCTAAGGTTTCGCCGAAGCGAATTGCAGAAGAGCCCCCATAATTTACGGTTGTCACGTTATTGTGGCCATAAATGTAGCCGCCTTTAATATTGGTAACGCCGCCATTGATCCAAATCGGCCTTGTCGCAACATTAGAAGTGAAATCCTGAATGCCATTCAGCGTAACGCTGCCATCAATGGTCAGCTCGCCGCCCCAGTTGCAGATGATCGCATTCGTCGCAGTTAGCGTATTGACTTCCACCCGGAGAGAGCCGGTTCCGGTAACTTCAAGGGACGAACCACTTTCTACATCAATTAGCCGGGCAAATATATTCTTAATACTACCATTCTCTTTTTTCGTGGGATCAGCTACAAACCAAATATTTGTAGCAATTTCCAAATGATGGTGTGCGTAACGCGGAATACTTATCGCAGCCTCCATTGGTTTATAGTCTGTTTCTCCGTATAGTATACGAACTGGAGTGTCGTCATTCGTTGCATTATTATCCATCCCGACTACTTTAATATAATAGCTTGCTGGCGTTTGCAGAAGGCGCTTCATTTCAGCATAGGTCGAAACGCAGTAGGGGTCGCTCTTTGTGCCTCTGCCTGTCGTTGCACCGCTGGCATCGGCAAGCATAATTTCTTCTTCCTCTGCCAGTGCCTCGGCATCCTCCGGCAGGGGGGCATATTCTGCGGCCAGCTCCACATCGCTGTCCGGCATGGTAAAGGTGGTAATTTCTTCGGTGTCATCGGCCAGTTCCAAGCCTTCGGGGGCCTGCCAGGCCGTAAAGAGTAAGCCTTCTTCTGCACGATCCTTGGCGGTAATGGTCACCAGCGTGCCCTCGGCTGCCTGGGTGATCTCGCTGCCGGTTTCATCGCTGGCAGTGCCAAGTTCGTCAGTAAAAGTAATGGTATATGTCACCACGGAGTCGCCCGGTTGTTCTTCGGTTTCTTCGCTGTTTGCATCGGCAGGGCCAGCGCCTTCGGCAGGCTGCTGCTCAGGCTGCGCCTCGCCCTGATCCTCTACATTATTTTCGGGGGGTACGGGTTGTTCCTCCGGGGTGGGGGCAGCCTCGGTGCCCTTGCTGCCCTCGGTTTCGGGCTGCTGGGGCTGTGCCTCGGGCTGCTGGTCAGGGGTCTGCTCCGGGGCAGCCTCGCCGGTGGGGGCAGGCTGCTGGGCTGCGGGTGCCTCGGGGGCTTTGGGTTCTTCCTCAGCCGCAGGGGCCGGGGTTTCCTCGGCATCCTGTTCGTCCAAGGTGGTTTCCGCCGCTGCCGATTCGGTTAGCGGCGTATCCTCGGCAGCAAAGGCCATTGTGGGGAACAGAGCCACCACCATGACGAGGCAGAGCAGGATGCTCAGTATCCGTTTTCTCATGTTTTTTCTTCCTCCTTTTGATTGGAAATTCGTTGTCTAATTTAAACGCTGTCGATTACCGAAGCAAAGTAGTTTTCGGACACCGAGCCAAAGAGAAAAGCGTCTATCAGACCCTCGCGCTTTGCCTGCCGTACCTTTTCGGTCAACTCATCGTCTGTGTCGTCATCCACAAAGAGAATGACCCGGCAGTTTTCCGTGTTCCTTTTTACCTTGTCACGGATTGCCATGCGTTCATTGAACATCCATGGCGAATACGCCTTGACCTCCATTAAAAGCACATCCGGTCGATGCGTTTTGCACCACTCGGCGGTTGCGTCCGGCGACTCGGAAATCACAACCTGGCAATCGTCCAATTTTTGCATCAGCATTCGCTCCATGGTGTGCGCATGGATATCGCTCTGAATGTCCAGAACGATTTTTTTCATCATTCATCACCACCTTCTAAAGGCACAACCCTAATTTTACAGTATCTATTGTACGGATTTTTTGGTGCTTGTCACTGGCACTTGTGCCAGTAACAGAAGGAAAAATTCGATTTTTTCAAAATTTTTTTGCCTTTTAGGCGCAAAAACCCCCTTGACCGTACAGCCAAGGGGTTCAATTTCTCTTATTCGTCTTTTAAGGTGGTTACCATGAGCTTGTTTTCAATGGCGGTTGCAACCAGCGATTCTCTGCTTTCAAAGCCGCCCTTTTCCACCATATCATCCAGGTTCCAGCGAACGCCGTTTTTGGAGATATCCAGCTTGTCAGCGATTTCCTGATAGGTGAAGCCCTTTATATACAGGCGCAGGATGTCTAACTGCCGGGGCGAGAAGGCATCGGACATCGTACCCTCCATTTCAATGGCCGGAGCGATATCGGGGAAGACCTTTTCCCCTGCCAGGGTGCGCTTTACCACGCTCATCAGTTCCTCCGTGCCGTGATCCTTATACCACAGGCTGTCGGCGGCGCCCATTTTGGCTCGTTCCAATACCTGCGGATCAACAAGCGAGGTAGCCACAACGATTTTGATTTGCGGAAAAGCCTTTTTGATGCGCTCTGCGGCGGCAAGACCGGAATGCTTGTGCTGCGTCTGCACATCCATAAGGACGAGCTTTACGGTGGCGTCGCAATGCTTTTCCGCTTCAAAGGCGTCACGGAAAACGCCGACAAGATAAAACTCGCTGTCTGCCGCAAGACGATCGACAAAGTGCTTTTGGATGTATAAATCATCCTCTACAAGTATGGTGTTTATCATAGGCTGATCTCCTTTGCGGGAATCGTAATCAGAAGAGCAAAGCGCGGATTGTGCGAAATATGCATTTCGCCGCCGGAGCTTTCAATACTGCGGCGAAGTGTTGACAGGCCGCTGCCTTCCTTTATCGGCTTTGTGGGTACTTTGCCGTTGTTGGTTATGGTAACATCATAGTGTTCGCCCCGCTGGGCAATGTGGATATATACCTCATTCCCGTCTGCGTGCTTGATGCAGTTGGTCACGCACTCCTTGGCGGCGGCAACAGTCAGCTCCTCGGCTGCGGTATCACGGGGCAGGTAGCCGTCGGTTTTTACAGCCACGCCAAGCTGCCGTGCGGTTCTTTTTACCTCGTCCATTGTGCTGACAGAGGTGACACGGTTGCTTGCCAGCATACCGATGGCATTTTGCAGCGCCTCAAGCTTTCGCTCGGTATTCTCACCGCTGTCTATGATGTCACGGATGGTCAGGAGGCTTCGTCCGATGGTATCGTGAATATAGACCTTTAGGTCAAGGCTTTCCTTTTCCTTGACATCGTCCTCCATACGGGCATACATCTTCCTGAGCTCTCGATTGACTTCCGCCAGTTCTTCATTTATTTCCTCTTGCTTTTGGTAGCCGTTATACAGCTCGGTTACATTGTGCGCCGTTATCTGTTGCCAGCGGTCATCGCCGTCCACGGTGATATTCTGTGTGCGGAACTGCCAGACGGTCTTGTCGGGCAGGATATAGCAATCATCCTTGACGGTTACGGATCTGTCAGGCACGCTCAGGGCATTTTCCATATCGCTTTTGATTTGCAGCTCGTGGCCGCAAAGGGCAAAGGACAGCCTTCGCATACGGTTGTTGCACAGGATGATCCTGCCGTTCGGGTCGGCAAAGCAGATGCCCATAGGCAGCTTATCGGTTGCTTCCTTAATGGAGAACGGCGAGAGCTCGTTCTTTTTGCGGCGGTATTCCCTCGGCAGAGCAATGGCAAAGTGAACTGCCGCAAGGAAAATAGCAGCGGCAAATATGAGCCACGGTGCGTCCAGCAGAAATGCGTCCCCGATATTATCGGGATCTGCCTGAGAAACAGAGAACAGCAGCGGGATCATCACCGCCATCACCGCCAGGCTCAGCAGGCTGCGCACCGGCTTATTGCTGCGGAGAAGCTGATATATAAACAGCCCGATTTCAAGGACGATCTCCACAAGCATGATAAACGGCAGCATAGTCTGCCAAAATTCAGAAAGGGAAGAAAATGCACTCATTTCCTGTCACCTTCTTTCGCTTCAAATACAAGGCGCTGGTATTCCTCGTCATCCTCTTTTTCATAGCGGATACCGTCTCCGCTTACTAAAGCGGAAAGGTCGGCTTTGCAGCACACATTCAGGGACAAACGCAAGCCGTTTGCCTTTATGAGGCTTACCTGTATGCCTGTTAAATTCAAAATATCGGCTTCAATAACCGATTCATAAAAATCAAATACAGCGGTCGCCGTTTTGCTGGAGAGCATGGAAAGAGACTCGTCCACATAGAGTGAGTTGCGGACACCCAACAGCTTCAGTGTTTGGAGGGACTCATTGAAGGCGCGGAGGAGTTCCGTTGCTGCTATTTTAATATCTCGGTCGGTAAGGAGCGTCAGATGCTTGCGGCGTTTAATATAGCTGCACAGCACGGCAATCTCGGCAAGGAGCGTTTTGGCGCTGTCGGGATCGGTGCTTGAGATTCGGCGGTATTCCTTAGTGAGCTCCGCAATGCGGTCGATCTGCGTCTGCGTAACGGAACGCAGGAGATCATACAGGCGGTTTTGCTCCTCCACCTTGCGGCGCTTGGCTTCACGCTTGTATTCATAACGGAGTATTTCGTTTCTGTCGGCAAGCTCGTCTGCAAGGAGCTCGGAGTTCTCCTTGATGTCACGCAGAGCCGACACATCCTCTGTCCATACGGCATAGCCGCCGTCAATGGGCATGGTGTGAACAGTCAAGCCGCCCATCGTGACCGGGCTTTGCTCGGCTTTTTTCATCGTTTCCTTTGAGATAGGCGCAGTGTTTACAGCTGCATACCGAACGTTAAAGTCCTTGTCGGTGATCTCTGCCGATGTGCCGACAGAGGAGGCAAACAAGTCCACATAACGGCTGTTTGAATGTATATATCCGCAGGCGATGCAAAACTCAAAGGTCAGAATATACATCACACTTTGGAATGCGGCAATATCGCCGAACAAGTGGAGCAGCCAATCCACGCCCGCATAGTAAAGTGCGCTGTAAACAATCGCCAGCAGCATAGGAACAATGGGCAGAAAGTGGAGCCTTCCTTTTTCGCGGCATTTGAAAAACATAATAACGAGTGCGGTAAGGGCACACAGTACCTGCCAGCCTACACTAATGAAGTAGCCTACCGAGTAGCCGTTGTTTTTGTCCGTCCACACGGCGGCGTCCTTAGGAAAGGTAAATACGAATTGGTGCAGGTCATTTGTGAGCACGAGCAGAAGCAATACGCCGGAGATGATCCACAGAATCGACATTCCCTTGGGGAATTTGTATTCGTCCGGCTTCCCCAGCGACATGGCAATCAGCAGCGCCAGCATAGGCACAAACAGCATGGGCAGATAGAACAGATACCACAGGTAACGGACGGCGTCCGGCTGCCAGAATATAAAATACTTCGCCGAACGGACTACCATCCAGATGATAAGAAGCACCGCAGTGACCGTCATAAATCTGCATACCTGCTTTTGCACGATCCGCTGGCGGACAGAAAGCCCCCAGGCGGCGAACAGGCCGATATAGATAAAGCTGCGCAGATAGGAAAACAGCATCGGGTAGAAGCTGCCCCTGCCTATAATTCGGAAGCAATATGCCAGTATCACGGCAAGCACAGCGATGCCGCTTATTATGATAGTATTCTTTTTCTGTTCGGTCATAAACAGCCCCCATTTCGCCTTCATTTGTTTTTACTTACCCTTGGGTATACCTTCTCAAATTAGATTGTAGTATAAATCCGTCTGTTTCTCAACTGCTTCTTACGAGGCTTTGCATAAAAGCCATACTTTTTGCTCCACAGCAGAGAAAAAGGGCGGTCTTTGACCTGCGCAAGCCGAGCCGATTTCATCTTATACTCTGCCTTGGTAGAGGTATTTGTCTTTCCTTTCTGCTGTAGTTATTCTTCAGCTGGGTAAGTTCACTTTCTCCTTCCAACATGACAGGTGGCACCTGTCAGCGTATAGGCGCAGCTGCCCCTTGGAGGAAAAAGACTTTTGAAAAAATACCCTGTTGCCGATATAATAAACCTTGTGTGATTTCGGAGGGATGAAAATGGAAAACGAAAAATACTACATAGCCGTTAATGCCGGCGACAGATATCCGCTTTTGAAAACACCGCAGGACTACACGGAATATTTTAACGAAGCACTCTCGTTTGGAGACTTATCCGATGTGCTTCGGTACATAGAAAACACGGCCTTGAACGAATCGTCACAGCCGTGATTAAACGATGACCGCCTACAAGCGGTCTTTTTTACGCGTTGGATCTGGCATTCGGCAGTTTTGCCCGTCAGAAACCATCCATTTGATTTACCCGGATAACAGACAGTTTATCAGATGAATCATCAAAAAAAGCATAGCTTCTGCGCGGGGGTATTATAACTCCTGCACTGAACTGGCAGACCATTATAATGATGAATTAGACGTACTTGTTTTGCGGCGCGTGCCGCTTTGCAGATGCGTTTTGTTATATCCGCGCTTTTTGCGTGGCAGCGTAGGCTGCCGCAGTCCTCCAATCAATTTGATTTTTCAAAAATTTCAAATTGATTGGAGGTACATAGCATGGATGCTGACAAGAAAAGAGTATAGCTTTCCTTTGTGCCTCAAACTTGTCGCTGGCGAACTTCAAAAAGAAAAGGCTAAGAACAACATGCTTATATTCAGCAGTCACAGGTTCTAACCCTGTGGCTGCCTTTTCTTTTTCATGATACATAAATTTATACTTAAACCAGCGTAATCATCTACACCGATAATATTTCAAATAAATGACCACATATTACTCCAATGGCATATTCGATGATATCCCACAATTTCAATATCATACAGCTTACAGCAAGAACAAACACTGCTATTCCAAAATTTTGCCACTGTTGCAATGACAAAGCAATCACTGCGCACATTATGAAAATTGCATTAACCAGAACCGCTGCCAGATAATGTATTTTCGATAAGATACTGACTGTAAAAGATAAAGCAATCAAAATCACCATCACTGGCAATACAATCAATTTTGCAAATATTTTTAACATTTTATGCATCCTCCTCTTTTCTGACTTATTTCCCAGATGCTGATCAAACAGCCAATTATTATTTATCATTTGCGGCGTACTGCGGTAGGTCATGATTTACTTCTGCTTGATAATAACCGCTGATGGTACTCGGTGCATTAAACAATGCCGCCAGCAGATATTTTTTGATATTATGTATTTTTGAAGTATTCTTTCTCATACAGTCCATCGCATATTCTACGTGGAACATATTCAGTTTCAAAAATTTACTTCTGACCAGTTCCGCCGGATATTCGCTAGATGCAACAATGATAGACTTATTCTTACAAAGAACAGTTTCCAGAATCAGATCAAAGATACCTATCAGCAGTTCCCTGTCATAAGGGTACCGCTCTAAGAGAATGTCCAGTTCAATATTCTCTTTGATTATTTCCGTGTATGCTTCCACATTGAATCCCATCCCATCATTTCCCGATATGATATGATTAGATTCAGTATTACTTAACTCAGTATTATTTATATTATTCTTATTAGTGTGTAATTTTTTCACTTCTGGATGTGTAATTTCTTCACTTCTGGACATGACATTTTTACACTTCAAGACATGTAAATTCTTCACTTCTGAAATTGCTGATTTTTCTCCAGAAATGTAATTATTACACTTCTGAGCATCCTGGATCATAAACTGTTTCAGATAGATCATGGTTGGTTTTCCCTGTCCCTGGCGCTTCTTTTCAATGAGTCCAATTCCAGATTCTATATCCAATTCTTTCATTATGGAAATGGCTTTTTTATTACTACATCCCATAGCATCCATGATATCCTCCAGCGAATAATATATGTAGGCACGTCCTTCTGTGTCAAACCACTGATTTTTCATGGATAATGACATACGATCCAGCATAAGACCATATAACACTTTTGCCTCCACGGATATCTTCTTGAAATATTCTTCAGTAAATAGCAATTTTGGTATTCTATAAAACGAATATTGATCCGCTTCCCTTCCATAAAAATAAGAGAGCTTTATTCTGTCTTCCATTTATCTTTCCTCCTGTTCCAGAAGTGCTATTTTTACACTTCTGGAATCCTGTTCTCTTTATTGAATTGCTTTCTGTGCTTCACTCCACTGTTCCAATAATTGTATAATCACGGTTTCCCTATCCTTTGCTGAATAGTGAGATGGAAAATATTTATTCAGCTTCTTTTCTGAAAATGATACCTTAGCTTCTGTGTTCTTCTTTGGAAGTGCATCGTTCATTATTGAAATTACACTCATCTGGTTTGCATTAGATATATTGGGATAATTTTTTAAAGCAGTTATCTGAACTGTTTTGATAAATCCATTATCTTTGATATATTCAAAAACCCACTTTTGTATCTGTTCTTCTAAATAAGATAAATCTACTGCTGATACAAATTGTATTTTTTTCTGATCTACCATATCAAGAATCTCTGGTATCAAATAAGTCAATCTAATATAATTTCTCACCTGCCTTCCTTTCAATCCAACAGTTTCTCCAATTTCATCAGAGGACCACTTCTGGCAATCATTGCCAGAAGTTAAATCTGATCTACTGCCTTGTCTCCTCATTGCATCCATCTTCATCTTCAAGCTAAATGCTCTCTCGCTTGGAAGAATTTCTTCCCTCTGAATATTGGCATCCACCATTTTTATAATGGCTTCATCGTCGGACATTTCCTTTACAATAGCAGGTATCTTTTGAAGTCCAGCAATTCCAGCCGCATGTAATCTGCGATGGCCGGAAATCATTTCATAATCACCATTCTGATCAGGTCTTACAATCACTGGATTCAGAATGCCATTTTCCCGGATACTGTCTACCAGCAAATTCATTCTTTCATCATCCAGAACCTTAAATGGATGATTTGGAAACTCATGGATTCTTGCAATTTCTATTTCCTGAGTACCGGAAATCTCCGGTACTCCCAATAATTCATCTACGGACTGTAATTTAATTTTTCCAGCAACTCTGTTTATCATCATCTATCCTCCTTCAAAACTTCTTCGGTTAAGCTCTTGTATGCACATGCTACTTTTCCTTTTGGATCATAGGAATAGATACTTTTTCCTTCCACACTGACTTCCGCAGCTCTGACTGACATCGGAATTTCAGAACCAAATACCTTGATGGATGCAGAATATGTATCGTACACCATCAATGAAATATCCCTTGCATAATTTGTCCTGTAATCTACCATTGTCAGCAAAATTCCCTCTATCTTGAGCTTTGGATTCAGCTGTTTCTTCACCCTACCAATAGTCTTGATCAGCTGCTGTAACCCTTTGACTGGAAGATAAGCCGCCTGTACCGGAATCAGCACTGAATCCGCACATGCCAATGCGTTGATTGTCATCATTCCCAGAGACGGCATACAGTCTATAAGGATGAAATCATAAAACTCTCGCAGCTTATCAACCAGTGATCTGAGAATCAGTTCCCTGCTCATAGCATTTACCAAAGATACCTCTATAGCTGATAATTCAATGTTAGCCGGAATCAGATCCACGCCCTCTCTATGATGAAGAATTGTTTTTTCCATATTCAGTTTTTCATCATTCACAACATTCAGCATCAATGTAGCCAACGAATACTCCATCTCATCTGGTTCCTCATATCCTAAGCTGATAGTAAGGCTTCCCTGTGGATCGGCATCGATCAGCAACACCTTTTTTCCTTTCTGTGCCAGCCCTATTCCCAGATTCACACATGATACCGTTTTACCAACTCCACCTTTTTGATTTGATACTGCAATTACTCTACACATACGTTTTCCTCCCATTATTCAAATGTCATATTGATTTTTAATAGTGTCAGTATTTCTCTTTTCATCTGTTCAGCAGTGTAATAGGATGGAAAATACCTGTATAACTGCTCATTTTTGAAAACCACCCGGTCAATATCTTTCTGCTTAATCTCGCTTAAAAGCTCCTCTATCTTTTCCTGACTAAAGTTTCCGTCTTCCTGTAATTTTTTGATTCTGATTGCCTGGGACAGATTTGGTGTTCCCAATGTACTCTCCATTGCATCCAGCACAGTCTTCTGATTTTTTTCGGTTAATGATGCCAGTTCCACAGCTATCGTAAATCCCATTGTTTCGTCATCCACTTTTTCAAGCAGTTCTGGAATCAGTTTGGTAAGTTTCAAATATCTCTGCACCTGCTTGGGACTGTCCCCACATTCTTCGCTTATGACCTCCACACTCTTTTTCCCGGTCAGATAGTCAACCTGGCTACATTTTCGTCTACCGGCCTTTCTCTTGAGCACATCATATTTCATCTTATAAGCAAATGCTTTTTCGCTCGGTGAAATCCGCTCCCTCTGCAAATTGGCATCTACCATTGAAATAATGGCATCCTCCTCAATCATGTATCTGATAATGACAGGGACCTTTGTGTATTTCAGTTGCTGTGCTGCATACTTTCTTCTGTGACCAGAAATGATTTCATAAAATCCTTCCGGTCTCGGTCTTACAATCAGAGGATTAAGAATCCCATATTTCTTGATGGATTCCTGTAACTCTTTCATCTGACTGTCTGCCTGTACCTTGAATGGATGATTTTTAAAGTCCCTGAGCCGTTCAATCTCTATCTCAACGACTTTCTCATCTGGATCTCTTTGATCTTCTTTTCGTACTTCCATGTAATCCTCCTTTTCTTCTGGACGAAAAAATGCCCAGACTAGACTTGTTACATCTAATCTGAGCATCTATCTTTCTCAGGTCTGAATCGTACAGACAAGAAAACCAAATTTACATCCATTGACAACCCTTTTTCTTCCCTACACCATATGCCACACATCCGGGTGGAAAATCATAGTTTTCAAATGGGTGGTAAAATCTTATTTTGGGTGGATGAAATCCTTCTGTTTTTTCAACTCTGGGTGGAAATTTCCACCCAAGATAAAAAAAAGCGGCAATGACTTTTTACAATCATTACCGCTAAAATTTAGCGTCTCCTATAGGAATCGAACCTACAATAGAGCTTTAGGAGAGCCCCGTTATATCCATTTAACTAAGGAGACAAATGCCGTATTTCCGGGCTTTTTCAACCCTTTGGCTCCGGCTGCCATCATTTATAACTCCAACACTTTCGTGATGAATTATCTCTTTCTTATCTCTTCTGATTTTTCAGATTTCGCTTCCTTAAATGACCCTCAAACGCTACCCTTTTTCTTCAAAAGGGTTCCGCCATGGTTCTACCTTAGGAGGCGAACGCTCTATCCTGCTGAGCTACAGAGACTTATATTAAATTGAGACTGGCAACGATCACTTTTCCCCGTAAGGCAGCTGGTAGAGCACAACCTTAGGAGGACCCCGTTATATCCATTTAACTAAGGAGACAAATACATGGCTCCTTATTCAGAAGCCATGTTTTATCTTACCATTTTTCTTCAAAATGCACAAGTCCCTGGAGCCAGATTATTCCGCGGAATCGTCTTCCTCTCTCTGGTACTCCCAACAGATCCTGCTCATTAATGCAGACATCCAAAACGATGCTGTTCGACTCAATGGTCATCACATAAATCTTTTCTCCGGTCTTACTATTCTCCCGGAGTTCCACATCAAGAATATCTCCCATGATGTTGTAATGATCGCATTCCACACCACATGGCATAAAATGCGTTGTTACGATAGAAAAGACATCCTCATCTGCAATTCTTCTGGAAATCATGGAGTAAGTATCCATGTCCTCCAGTGTTAGATTTTCGATGGCATCTTCATCTCCGTTTCTGGCTGCCTGAATCATCCGGGACCGTTCCTGATTTGATTTGATCTCAGATACCACCGGTGTCTTCTGATAGACCGGCATGAGAATCTTTCCTTCCACAGAAAGTCCCGACAGAATCAGGGAAGCAGAAAAACTGTCTGATCTGCCATATCTTCTTTTATTCAGGTATTCTGTAACATTTTGCAGATAGAAGATCAGAGTCACGCCCAGATTCATATCATCGCAAACGCCACAGTAAGCTTCTTTCTCAGCCTGACGCTCAATGGTCATATCCTCATAAAACCGTTCCGTCTTTCCGGAAAAATACGGAATACAGTAATCCATGTGATATTCATCATTTTCGTCATACACTCCGCGGGCCAGAAGTCCCATCTGGTCAGCAAATGCCTTTCTGCGTTCAGAGAACTCTTCTCCTTCTGCAGTTACCGTCGTTTCTTCTGACTGATAGCATTCCGCGGTAAACTGAGCCAGAGCCTCATACTCTTCTCTTTTGTGAACCTTGCTGAAACCAACTGCCCTTAGATACCGATGCAAGAGCTACCTCCTATCTGATCTCTGTCATTCCACCCATATACGGACGCAGTACTTCCGGAATGCGAACACTGCCATCTGCCTGAAGGTTGTTCTCCAGGAATGCAATGAGCATACGAGGCGGAGCAACTACAGTGTTGTTTAATGTATGAGCAAAATATTTTCCATTTTCTCCGTCTACACGGATCTTCAGTCTTCTTGCCTGAGCATCGCCAAGATTTGAGCAGCTTCCTACTTCAAAGTATTTTTTCTGTCTCGGAGACCATGCCTCAACGTCTACAGATTTTACTTTCAGATCTGCCAGGTCACCGGAGCAGCACTCCAGAGTACGAACCGGAATATCCATGGAACGGAACAGATCTACAGTATTCTGCCACAGTTTATCAAACCACATCTTACTGTCTTCCGGTTTGCAGACTACGATCATTTCCTGTTTCTCAAACTGATGAATTCTGTATACTCCTCTCTCCTCGATGCCGTGAGCGCCTTTTTCTTTACGGAAGCACGGAGAATAGCTGGTTAATGTATACGGAAGTTTCTCCTCCGGAATGATCTGATCAATGAATTTACCAATCATAGAATGCTCGCTGGTTCCGATGAGATAAAGATCTTCTCCCTCAATCTTGTACATCATGGCATCCATCTCTGCAAAACTCATAACACCTGTAACCACATTACTGCGGATCATGAAAGGCGGTACACAGTAAGTAAATCCACGGTTAATCATGAAATCTCTTGCATAAGAGATAACTGCGGAATGAAGTCTTGCAATATCTCCCATCAGATAATAGAATCCATTTCCTGCCACTCTTCTGGCACTGTCAAGATCAATACCATTGAAACGCTCCATAATCTCGGTATGATACGGAATTTCAAAATCCGGAACTACCGGCTCACCGTATCTCTGTACCTCTACATTCTCAGTATCATTCTTTCCAATCGGAACGCTCGGATCAATGATGTTCGGAATGGTCATCATGATCTTGGTTACTTTCTCATCCAGTTCTTTTTCTTTTACAGACAGTTCTTCCAGTTTTTTGGCATCAGCTGCAACCTGTTTTTTTACCGTTTCTGCCTCTTCCTTCTTACCCTGTGCCATCAAAGCACCAATCTGTTTGGAAATTTTGTTCTTCTCACTTCTTAACTGGTCTGCTTCCTGCTGTGCAGCTCTTCTCTCTGCATCCAGCGCGATGACTTCATCTACCAGCGGAAGTTTCTGATCCTGGAATTTATTTTTGATATTCTGTTTTACAATATCCGGATTTTCTCTGACAAATTTTAAATCTAACATAACGTCCTCCTGTGTTCTCTTTGAACCTATCTTATTTATATTATCTGCTCTTTGGCAAGAATGCAAGGTCTTATTACTCGAATTTTTCCTTATTTACCGCGATTTTTAAGGCTTTCTGCTCTTCTTCAGACATTTCGATGCTGCATTTGCCGCCCGAGATCGTTTTTACATAAGAATAGCAACCTTCACGGCTGTACATGGAATTAACCAAAATTCCATTATCTTCCTTATCTAACAGTGCTACTGCATAGCTTAATTTTCCGCTCATTTCACGAAATGCATCATACTTTACCAGTCCGGTTTTCTGATATACATGCTGCAGGTTTTCAAAAATAGACTCAATCTGTCTGTCTTTTTCTTCATTGGATTTTTCCAACGCCTCGATTCTCTCAAACTGCGCCAGTACTGTCTCTTCCATGGATTCCATATCTTTTCCCCGCATAAAACGATCATAAGTACGATACAGTTTTTTAAACTTTCCCATCAGTCTGATCTGCATAATCAGCAAAACCAGAAACAAAATTAAAATCAAGGCAACAATTCCTGCTTTTACATAGAATGGATCTATTCCATTGGATGTCAGAAAGATTGAAATCATACTATTCATTTCATTTTCTCCTTCGTTATGTTATCTAAATATTAAGTCTTATTCACTTATGTTATCTTATTTCATTAAAATTTCCATCAAACGTTCCAGTTCATCCATGGAATAATATTCGATCTCGATCTTACCCTTCTGATCATTTTTTCTGTTTATGGAAACTTTTGTACCTAGTGCAGCCTTCATTTTTTCTTCTAGATCCTGAAAAACAGCTGCCTGCTGTGCATTTTCTTCTTTCTTTTCCGGCTTTTTCTTTCCGAGATTCTTTACCAGTTTCTCTACATCCCGGACACTGAGTTTTTCATTATAAATCTTTGTTGCCATCTGAAACTGCAGGTCATTATCTTCAATTGTAAGAAGTGCTCTTGCATGTCCGGTGGAAAGCATTCCTTCAATGACCATCTGCTGCACTCTCTCATCCAGTTTGAGCAGACGCATAGAATTAGTAACTGCGGTTCTGCTCTTTGACACACGCTCTGCTACCTCTTCCTGCTTGAGATTGAATTCTGTAAGCAAGCGCTTATAAGCGGCAGCTTCCTCAATTGGATTTAAATTTTCTCTCTGAATATTTTCAATAAGGGAAATCTCCACGATCTCCTGATCCGTCATTTCACGAATAACAACTGGCACTTCTTTTAGTCCTGCTAATTTTGCAGCACGCCATCTTCTTTCACCGGCAATGATCTCATAATAGTCTTTTCGTTGCTGTACAATCAATGGCTGAAGTACACCAAACTGTTTGATGGACTCTGCCAGTTCCTGTAAAGATTCTTCATCAAAAACTTTTCGCGGCTGTTCCCGGTTCGGTTCCACCTGATTGATCTTCAGCTTGATCTCAATGGGTTTCTCCACAACCTTTTCGACCACTTTTTCTACTACTTTTACTTTTTTCTCTTTTTCTGCTGTTTTTCCGGTATCTGGAATCAGACTGTCCAATCCTTTTCCAAGCCCGCCGCGTTTTACTGCCATTCTTCTTCTCCTTTATGAAGTACTTCCTGTGCCAGAAGACGGTAGCTTTCCGCTCCCGCTGATCTGGTGTCATATAAATTAATAGGCAGACCATGGCTCGGTGCCTCTGCCAGTCTTACATTTCTCGGAATAATGGTTTTGTAAATAGTTTGATGCAGATATCCTTTTACATTTTCCACTACCTGCAAAGACAGATTGGTTCTTGCATCATACATGGTAAATACTACACCTTCAATCTCCAGTTCCGGATTCAGACGATCCTGTACCAGTTCGATGGTATGAATCAACTGACTTAATCCTTCCAGTGCATAATATTCACACTGAATCGGTACTAATACCGTATCTGCTGCTGTAAGAGCATTGACCGTCAGCATATTTAAAGAAGGCGGACAATCAATAATAATAAAATCATACTGTTTTCTTACCTTATTTAATGCTTTTTTCAGAATGTACTCTTTTTCATCAATTCCGATCAGTTCAATTTCTGCACCGGCCAGATTTACATTGGATGCAATCAGTGACTGATTTTCAATCTCAGTCTCCACAATACAGTCTTCGATACTACATTCTCCAAGTAACAGATCATAAACATTGTTTTCTACTGTATTTTTATCTACACCAAGCCCGCTGGTTGTGTTTCCCTGTGGATCTATATCGACTGTCAGCACTTTCTGACCAATTTCCGCCAGACAAGCCGACAAATTGATAGATGTTGTGGTCTTTCCCACTCCACCTTTCTGATTTGCAATTGCAATTATTCGTCCCACGTTGCTCTCCTTTATATTTTTTTAGCTTCGCTCATAATTTAGTTCGAAGATATTATATCACACATATGTTTCACGTGAAACATTGGATTCGGCAATTTACTGTCTTTTTTTAATGTTTCACGTGAAACATTACTTTAGAGTTGCCGAAACAGTCGATATGAGCTAAAATATATTTATATAGAAAGGAGCGACTGCCTTGAAAAACAAAAAAACTACAATTATAATTACTCTCAGTGCTGTTATTACCAGTGCACTCGGAATTTTATTTACATTTAATAAGGTCATTGAAAAACTTGCCACATCGAAAAATCTACTGGCAGAACATCATCATGAAACTTATCACTGGAGATTCGGTGATATCGCATACCGGGTAACCGGAGAAGGACATCCAATCTTTCTGATTCATGATCTGGAGTCTGGAAGTTCTTCTGTGGAATGGAGCAGTATCATTCAAAAACTTTCAAAAACAAATACCGTATATGCAGTGGATCTGCTCGGCTGCGGATTATCGGAACATACCGGAATTACTTATACAAACCATATTTATACACAGCTGATCAATGATTTTATTCACGACATCATTAAGCAAAAGACCAGTGTTGTTGCTACTGGAAAATCTGCTTCCTTCCTGTTGGAATCCTGCGGGATCAATGAAAATGTGTTTGAAGAACTGATTTTGATCAATCCGGACAGTATAAAAGCCTTTCGGAAAGCTCCGTCCAAACGAACGAAGACTGCATGCCTGATTTTAAAGCTGAAAATCATCGGCACATTCATTTATAATAAGTTGAATACAAAAAAATGCTTTGAAAAACGCTTTGAAGAAGATTATTTCTACGATAAAGAGAAGATTCCGGAAGCACTGGTCGATTATTACTATGAATCAGCACATCTTGGCGGTCTCTTTGCCAAGAATCTCTATGTGAGTCAGAGAGGAAGATACACTAATGTCAACATTGTCCGTTCTCTGAAGTCAATTAATAAAAATATTCATATTCTGGCAAGTGCAGAACTTCCTGATATTCGCAAAACCATCAAAGAATATCAGTACTATAATCCGGCTATCGAAGTAGAATACATGGATTATGTACGAAAACTTCCGCAATTAGAGGCACCAGATGAAATTGTGAAGTATATCCGTTTGTATCTCTATCAACTGTAAAAAAAGTGATAAGATCTAAAAAGCAACTACATATGAAAATGAAAAGAGTAACAGATTATAAGAGGAATTAGCGAAAGCGGTTCCTTTTATAAACTGTTACTCTCATTTTTTACGTGTGAAGCGGCACCTTCGACGGCATTCCTGCTTTTCTGGGATATTTTTTCGGACATCCTCCCACTTTTTTGATTCGCACTAAAGAACGATGAATGTCTGAACCTGGCAAATCAAAGTTTTCGCAAGATTCCACTTTTCCTCCAAGTAAGAAGACGGCACTTTTCGCATCCTGAAGCTCGTCAGCTACTTCTCCGGACTTGTAGGGAATAAATTCTCCACCAATCTTTACATAAGGAAGGCAATATTCTGACAAAGTTGCCAAATTTGCTACGGCTCTTGAAACGCAGAGATCATAAATTTCCCGTTTCAGTCCCGGTTTCGCAAAATCTTCTGCTCTTCCATGAATCGTCTCGATTCCGGTCAGTCCGGTTTTCTCAATCACTGCATTTAAAAAATCAATTCTCTTATTCAAAGAATCAAGAAGAGTTACCTTAAGATGTGGAAATACAATCTTCAGTGGGAGACCGGGAAATCCGGCACCGGTACCTACATCAATAAGGTTATCCACATCATTCATATTTTTTACCTTCACAATCGACAGACTGTCCACAAAATGTTTCTGCACGACCTCTGAGAACTCTGTAATTCCCGTCAGATTCATAAAGCTGTTCCATTCTACAAGCAGTCTGTAATATTCGTAGAGCTGCTCACTCTGCTGCTCAGTCAGCGAAATTCCCAGCTTATGCATTTCGTCAATAATATATGCTGTTTCTCTTTCCATACACCTATTATCCTACTGTTTTTTGACTCTATGCTGTTCCAACCATACAAGAAGCACGGAAATATCCGCCGGAGATACTCCGGATATTCTTGATGCCTGTCCTACAGACACAGGTCTACATAATTCAAGTTTCTGTACTGCTTCTATACGAAGACTCTTGATCTCTTTATAATCTATATCAGCCGGAAGTCTCTTTTCTTCGAGCTTTTTAAACTGTTCCACCTGTTTCAGCTGGCGTTTGATATATCCGTCATATTTAATATCAATCTCCACCTGCTCGCAGACATCCCACGAAAGTTCCGGCCTCTCCGGATCTATTTCTTTCAGATACTCGTATTTCATCTCTGGACGTCTTAAGATTTCAGCCAGAGAAGCAGCTGTCTTCAGTGTAGTACTCTCATGTCTCTCCAAAAATGTTTGAACTTCCTTTGAGCCACCAACCATCGTCTCTTCCAGACGTTGCTTTTCCTTCTCAATCAAATTCATTTTTGTGAGCAAATGCTGATAACGCTGCTCACTGATCAATCCTACCTTATATCCGAGCGGAGTCAAACGTTGATCCGCATTATCCTGTCTGAGCAGAAGGCGGTATTCAGATCTGGATGTCATCATACGGTATGGTTCATGGTTTTCCTTCGTCACCAGATCGTCAATCAGAACTCCAATATATCCCTGAGAACGATCAATGACAATCTGCTCACGGCCAAGCACTTCCAAGGCTGCATTGATACCGGCGATCAGTCCCTGACTGGCAGCTTCTTCATAACCTGAACTTCCATTAAACTGACCACCACTGAACAGACCATGTATTTTCTTAAATTCCAGTGTCGGATACAGTTGCTGCGGATTAATGCAGTCATATTCAATCGCATATGCATTCTTTACAATTTTTGCATGCTCAAGTCCGGCAACCGAATGATACATTTCATGCTGTACGTCTTCCGGAAGAGAACTGGACATACCACCCACATACATTTCATTGGTATAGAGGCCTTCCGGTTCAATGAATACCTGATGACGGTTTTTATCTGCAAAACGTACTACCTTGTCTTCGATAGATGGGCAGTATCTCGGACCAGTTCCTTCGATAGCACCGGAATAAAGCGGTGAACGGTCCAGATTATTACGGATAATCTCATGTGTTTTTTCATTGGTATAAGTCAGCCAGCAGGATGCCTGCTCAATCTGCACAGATTCCGGATCTGTTGTAAAGGAGAAAGGAACCACTCTCTTATCTCCGAACTGTTCTTCCATCTTACTGTAATCAATAGAACGGCTGTCGATTCTGGCCGGTGTACCGGTCTTGAACCGGAACATCTCAATTCCCAGTTTTTTCAGAGAATCCGTCAAATAATTGGCTGCCTGCAGACCGTTAGGACCGGTATAATTGCTGACATCACCGTAAATACAGCGTGCTTTTAAGTAAGTTCCGGTACACAAAATTGCCGCTCTCGCATGGTAAATAGCACCAGAATATAGTCTGACACCCGTGACAGCTCCATTCTCGACCATTATTTCGGTCACTTCACCCTGTACAATACTCAGATGATCCGTGTTTTCCAGCACCTGACGCATGGCACGACTATATTCTGCCTTGTCCGCCTGTGCACGGAGTGAATGAACAGCCGGTCCTTTTGATACATTCAACATTTTAGACTGAATAAACGTGCGGTCGATAACTTTTCCCATCTCACCGCCCAGTGCATCCAGTTCCCGAACCAGATGTCCTTTAGAGCTTCCTCCAATATTAGGATTACAGGGCATCAGTGCAATACTGTCTACGCTCACTGTAAAAATGACCGTCTCAAGTCCGAGTCTGGCGCATGCCAGTGCTGCTTCACATCCTGCATGTCCTGCGCCGACTACTACTACATCTACATTTTCTTCCAAAAAAGGCATTTCAATTTGTACCTACTTTCCCATGCAAAATTTACTGAATATCTCGTTTACAAGATCTTCACCTACAGACTCTCCAATGATTGATCCCAGTGCTTCATATGCATCCATAAGATCTATAGAGAAGAAATCTTCCGGCATACCAAGTGAGATACTTTCTTTTACTTTCATAAGACTGGACTGTACCTGTTCCATTGCTGCCTGATGGCGCATGTTTGTCAGATACACCTGATCATTAAAAGAAATCTCACCAGACAGAAACATATGCTCAATCAGATCTGATAATTCATCCATCCCTGTTTCTTCCCGTGCGGAAATGCTGACCGTCGGTTTTTGTAACCGCTCCTGCATCTTTTCCACAGTAAGCGCTGATGGCAGATCCGCTTTATTCAGAAGAATAATCGCATTCTGATCCTGAAGGAATGAAATAATCTCCTCATCATTTTCATCCAGATCAGCCGAACTGTCAACTACATACAGAATTAAATCCGCATCCAGCATTGCTTTTTTTGCACGTTCCACACCGATTTTTTCCACTGGATCATCAGTTTTCCGAATTCCCGCCGTATCCACAATATTCAGATTCAGGCCCTTTAACTGAATCTCTTCTTCCAGGATATCACGGGTTGTACCTGCCATGTCCGTTACAATCGCCCGGTTGCTTCCTACCAGCACATTCATCAGAGAAGATTTTCCTGCATTTGGTTTACCGACAATGACTGTACGGATTCCTTCCCGAAGTACTCTTCCATTCTGAGAAGATTTCAACAGATCCCCGGCAATTTTAAGAAGGTTATCCACTTTTTCCCCAAGCTCCACGGGATAACCATCGAGACTGATATGTTCCGGATCATCCAGTGCGGATTCTATATAAGCAATTTCATAAAGAATCTTTTCACGCATCTCCCGGATCATTTCCAGAAGAGAACCTTTCAGCTGGCCAAGAGAACTTTGCAGCGCATAATTATTTTTGGCTTCGATCACATCCATGACAGCTTCTGCCTGAGAAAGATCGATTCTGCCATTCAGAAATGCACGCTTCGTAAATTCTCCCGGTTCCGCCGGACGCGCACCATTTCTGATCACCAGTTCCAGAATTTTACGCATAACAAATGTACCGCCATGGCAATCAATCTCCACCGTGTCTTCAGCTGTATAACTATGCGGTCCACGCATCAGAAGTACGATGACTTCATCCAGCAGTTTATCCCCGTCCACAATATTTCCGTAATGAATTGTATAAGTCGGCTGTTCTGGAAGACGCTTATTCCTATTTTTCGGTTGAAATATTTTATCTGCTACTTCAATGGCATTTTCTCCACTGATTCGGATCACACCAATACCAGATCCGGAACCCGGGGTTGCAATAGCCGCAATCGTATCTTCTCTGTACATGCCCTTTCACCAAAAAGAGGACGCTTATTCGCGTCCTCCTCCCCTTTTATTGTCTCTGTTTTTATTGTTAAAATTTCGTTTGCCGGAACCATTGCCGTATCGGCGGTAACGATTATTATCTCTCGGCTGAACTCCTTCTTTCAGACTGACTACTACTTTTCTGAACGGTTCTTCACCTTCACTGTGGGTCTCCACATAGCGGTCGTTCTGAAGAGCGGAATGAATGACTCTTCTCTCATAAGGATTCATCGGTTCCAGTGTTACCGGTCTTCCGGTTCTGCGAACCTTGAAAGAAATATTCTTTGCAAGATTCTCAAGAGTATCTTTTCTTCTCTGACGATAGTTCTCAGTGTCAACCTTTACACGGATATATTCTTCCTCACCCTTATTGATCACCAGACTTACCAGATACTGAAGCGAATCCAGTGTCTGACCTCTCTTACCAATCAAAACTCCCATGTCATCTCCAGACAAATCAATGTCCATGGTATGCTCTTCTTTATTTTCCTCAGTCGTGATGTTTACCTTAAGATCCATTGCATCAAAAACATCTGCCAGGAACTGTTCTGCACGCTCTGCGGTTTCCAGTATCTTGCGTGCGCGGATTTTTGCCGGTCGGCTTCCGATTCCAAGGAATCCGTTGCTTCCTTTCTCCAGAATTTCATATTCCATTCTGTCAGAAGTTGTTCCAAGCTGAACTGCTGCTTCTACTACAGCATCTTCTACTGTTTTCCCCGTAAACTCTCTGTACTCCATCCCGGTTTCTCCTCCTTACTTTTTGCTCTTCTCGTTGAACTTTCTTACCATATCTGCCTTTGACGCAAGACTTCCCGGCTTGTCTGCATTCTTATAATAATTCGTTGCTATCTCCATAGCCGCTTTCTTTTCTTCCTCAGTCATATGATTTTTCTTTTTCTCGGAATCATATGCACGCATATTTGTTTTTGCAAGATTTACATCTTTCTGAGGCGGAAGTCCTTTTTTCTCACGCAGTTTTTCGTTCTTCTCAATATTTTTCTTAACGATAGCATCGATATCCATCTTATCCAGATGTTTGTTGATCAGGAACTGCTGAATACCTCTGACTACAGCACCCATGATCCAGTAGAGACCCATACCTGCAGGAAGTGATAAACAGAACCATGCAGACATCAGCGGCATCATAATATTCATGGATTTCATAGTAGAAGCCATGGTGTCATTCGGATCATTGGAAGTCTGCTGTGGCATCATTGCCACATTCAGCCATTGAGTCAGTGCTGCCAGTACCGGAACCAGGATTGCACCAAATACCATCAGATACTGTCCTGTACTCAATCCGGATTTGATCATGTTCATCGGTGAGTTTGCAATATTAATCAGAATAAAATCATTCAGATGACTGATTGATGCATGAGTACTTTCGATCAGCGCATCCATACTCGGAAACTGATCTGCCAGCATCGTCCAGGTTGCTTTTCCTGTCTCCTGCAGACGATACAGAATATCAATAACCGTGTTAGTCTGAGTAAAATCTTTTCCAATATAAGCCGTCATTGCACCGTTCTGGCTCAGTTCCTGCATGAACTCCACACCGCCTGCGGTGTTCATGATCTCAGTTGCCAACTCGGTAAATACATTTTTAACACCGTCCACATATGCCGGTACACGCATGATTACCTGATACAGTGCAAACAGGATCGGCATCTGGATGAGAAGCTGCAGACAGCTTCCTGTCGGCGAAACACCATATTTTGCATAGACCGCTTTCGTCTCTTCGTTCATGGCAAGCATGGACATCTCATCTTTTTTATTTGCATACTTCTTCTGAATTGCTTTTAATTCCGGGTTCATCTTTGCAGAAAATTTGGAGAATTTCTGCTGCTTAATCGTCAGCGGCAACATCAGAAGATAGATAATAATCGTAAATAAAATAATACATAAACCTATATTCTGGATTCCGAATACCTGATCCAGAAAATTAAAGAGCACATTCATGATCCATCCAAGAATGCGCGCAATATCCCCAATAATAAACGTACCACTCTGGGTCAATACAATACCTGTCAAAATAATCCTCCTTCAGTCTATGGAACCGGATCATATCCTCCCTTGGAAAAGGGATTGCACCTTAAAATCCGCCATAATGCAAGTAAACCGCCCTTCAGTGCTCCGTATTTCTGGACAGCTTCCAGACCATATTGGGAGCAGCTTGGTATATAAGGGCATTTTGTGCTTTTTAACGGTGATAAATATTTCTGATAAAATCGTATCAGTTCGATTAAAATTGTTTTCATATTAATATTCCGTGAAGTTTTCCCAAGTGAAGAAGTGCACTTTCAATATCCTGACAGTTCTTATCCTTTGCACTTTTCCTTGCGATTACTACCATATCCAAACCACTATTGAACATGTCTTCGTGTAGTCTGTAACTTTCTCTGATCAACCGGGTCACTCTGTGTCTGACCACGCTGTTTCCCACTTTTTTGCTGACAGATATTCCAAGCCGGTTATGGCCGGTCTGATTGTCCAGAACATAAAGAACAAGATGCCTGTTTGCATAGGATTTTCCGTTCTTATAAACGTTCTGGAAATCAGCATTTCGTTTCAATGATTCTGAAAATTTCATTGATACTCCTTATAAATGCCTAGAAGAAAAGGCCACATATATGCGGCCTACGCTGATAACTGCTTTCTTCCTTTTAATCTTCTGGCTGCTAAAACTTTTCTTCCGCCAGGAGTACTCATTCTTGCTCTGAATCCGTGAACCTTCGCTCTGGAACGTTTCTTCGGCTGAAATGTCATTTTCATTATCGGGCACCTCCTTACTTATTCCAATACTACCATATGTTAAAAAACACTGTCTCAATTATACGCAGACAATGCCGGAAAGTCAAGCAAATCCGGCATTTTTTCTTTTTTTAAAAGTTTTCCACATTTTTGTGGATAACTTGTGGATAATTTGTGTATATAACCTCTTTTTCCCCGTTTTGGCTTGCTATCTCAGCTGATTTATTGTATTATTTACCTTGAGAGAGTAGCCACACTAAGGTTGGAAAATCCTGTTTTTCTGAGTTTTCCACACCATGGCATTTCTTTTTATCAACAACTTGGGAGATAAGGGATATGGATACACAACTGGAACTGTTAACTAAAAAATGGGACGGAATCCTGCAGACTATCCGGCAGGAAAATGATTTGTCGAATGTAGCATTTAAGACATGGCTGCTGCCGCTGAAAGTATTCCGAATTGAGGATCATGTCCTTAAGATCACCGCTCCCTTTGAACAGGCTGCCACTTATGTGGAAAATAAATATAAAACATTTCTTTATGTCGCTGTAGCGGAAGCTATGGGAGAAGAATATGAGATAAAAATCATTACGGAAGACGAAGCTTCCAGGGAAACAGCCTATGTTCCCCCTGCAAAGAAGATGCCTACTCCCGTACCTGTGGATGATCAGAAAACCAATCTGAATCCAAAATATACATTTGATACATTTGTTATCGGAAGTAATAACCGGTTTGCCCATGCAGCATCCGTTGCTGTTGCGGAATCTCCGGGAAAAGAGTACAATCCGCTGTTTTTATATGGAGGCGTTGGACTTGGAAAAACCCATCTGATGCACTCTGTTGCCCATTATATTCTTCAGAAAGATCCGACCAAAAAGGTTCTTTACGTGACTTCTGAAGTATTTACCAATGAACTTATTGATTCCATCCGAAACGGAAACAACACCAGTATGACCAAATTCCGTGAAAAATACCGGAATATTGATGTTCTTCTGATCGACGACGTTCAGTTCATTATTGGAAAAGAAAGTACGCAGGAGGAATTTTTCCATACATTTAATGCACTTCACAGTGCCAATAAACAGATCATTATCTCCAGTGACCGTCCGCCAAAAGATATGGAAACGCTGGAAGCAAGATTACAATCCCGATTTGAATGGGGTCTGATTGCTGATATTTCCTCACCGGATTATGAGACCAGAATGGCCATTCTCCGTAAAAAGGAAGAACTGGACGGTTATAATATTGATGACGAAGTCATCCGTTACATTGCCACCAACATTAAATCCAATATCCGTGAATTGGAAGGAGCGCTCAACAAACTGGTTGCTCTTTCTAATCTGGAAAACCGGGAAATCACCATTTCCATGGCGGAAGAAGTGTTGAAAGATATCATTTCCCCCAACAGTAAACGTGAAGTAACGCCTCAGGTAATTCTGGATGTAGTAGCTGAACATTACGGTGTCTCTTCCAATGATATTATCGGTGGAAAACGAAACTCTGAAATTGTAGTTCCCAGACAGATCGTCATGTATCTCTGCCGGGAAATCACAGATACCTCTTATAAGGCCATCGGCATTTTACTTGGAAACCGTGATCATTCCACGATTATCAGTGGTGACAACAAAGTCCGTGACAAGCTGGCTGCCGGTGATACATCCTTAAAAAGCAATATCGATACCATCCGGAAAAAGCTCAGTTCCGGCTGATCTTTTATACCCTTTTCTATTTAATAGGAAGAAACTCAGATTTTTATTAACATTTTCATGTGAATATCATGTAGACAGAATGTGGAGAAGTTTACAATTTTTTCGAAGCTGTTTATAACTTTCCGTTTTTTCACATGCTTATGTTCAGATTTCCACACCTGTTTTTTTACCTGAAATCCTTTAACCACAGGGCTTGTATGACTTATTCACAAATCCACAGCCCCTACGGCTATGAAGACTGATTTACACTATAAAAAAACAGATACACCCACGAAAGGAGTTATACACATGAAATTAATCTGCTCTAAAGCAAATCTCCTCAAAGGAGTTAACATTGTTTCCAAAGCAGTTCCTTCTAAAACAACGATGTCCATTCTGGAATGCATACTTATAGATGCATCTGCCAGTGAGATTAAATTTACTGCAAATGATATGGAACTTGGAATCGAAACTATCGTAGAAGGTGAAATTCTTGAAAAAGGAATTGTTGCGATTGATGCGAAAGTATTTTCTGAGATTGTACGTAAACTGCCAGACAATGATGTCACCATCGATACAGACAGCAATTATCAGATTTCCATTACCTGTGAAAAAGCCAATTTCCATATTTCCGGTAAGTCCGGTGAAGATTTTTCCTATCTTCCCTATATTGAAAAAACAGATTTCATCTCACTTTCTCAGTTCACGCTGAAAGAAGTGATCCGTCAGACTATTTTTTCTATTGCAGATAATGATAATAACAAACTGATGACCGGCGAACTTTTTGAAATTCATAATAATGAATTCAAAGTTGTTTCTCTTGACGGACATCGTATTTCTATCCGCAAAATTGAACTGAAAGATTCCTATCCGGATCGTAAAGTGATTGTTCCTGGTAAATCTTTACAGGAAGTCAGCAAAATTCTTTCCGGTGAAACCGATGAAGAAGTACGTATTTTCTTTACCGGAAATCATATCGTTTTTGAATTTGATAATACAATGGTTGTTTCCCGTCTCATCGAGGGAGAATATTTCAAAATTAACCAGATGCTTTCCAGTGATTATGAAACAAAATTTGTGATCAATAAAAAAGAACTGTTAAGCTGTATTGACCGTGCCACTCTTCTTGTAAAAGAAGGTGACAAAAAACCTATTATTTTCAGAATTACTGATGAAGATATGGAGATCAGCATCAACTCTCAGTTGGGTTCCATGAAAGAAGAGATTGATATCCAGAAAGAAGGAAAAGATATTTTGATTGGATTCAATCCGAAATTCCTTATTGATGCACTTCGTGTCATTGATGACGAAAATATTACAATCTATATGGTAAATCCGAAAGCTCCCTGCTATATCAGGGATGATGAACAGAAATATATTTATCTGATTCTTCCGGTTAACTTTAATGCTTCAGCAAATTAAGGATGGAAAAACATGCAGGAAATTAAATTAAGAGATGAATTTATCAAACTTGGCCAGGCATTGAAAGCAGCCGGACTGGTTGGTTCCGGTGTGGATGCAAAATTGGTCATTCAGGACGGACTTGTAAAAGTCAATGGAGAAACGGAAGTTCAGAGAGGAAAGAAACTTTATGATGGTGATGTGGTGACTTTTGAAGGGGAAACCATCCATATCGTAAAGTAGTGGTTACGCGAATATATGTTCATAAAAGCCATCAGTCTCCAGAATTATAGGAATTACAGTTCACTGAATCTGGATTTTGATCCGAAAACCAATATTTTCTATGGGGATAATGCCCAGGGAAAGACCAATATTCTGGAAGCGGTATATGTCAGCGGGACAACCAGATCCCACAAAAATGCCAAAGACCGGGAACTGATTCTTTTCGGAGAAGAAGAAGCACATATCTGTACCCTGCTGGAAAAAAGGGGACTGGAACATAAGATCGATATTCATCTGAGAAAAAACAGAACAAAGGGAATTGCCATTGATGGGGTTCCGATCCGGAAGGCCAGTGAGCTTTTCGGGCTTCTTCAGTTCGTGTTTTTCTCGCCGGAAGACCTGTGCATTATAAAGAACGGTCCATCTGAAAGAAGGCGGTTTATTGACTCGGAATTATGTCAACTAGATAAAGTCTACCTTCATGATTTGTCAGACTATAATAAGACAGTCCTTCAAAGAAACAAACTATTAAAGGAACTTCATTTTCATCCGGATTATCGGGAAGTGCTTGAAATTCTGGATCTTCAGCTGGTAAAATACGGGAGAGAGATCATAAGAAGACGGCAGGCGTTTATTGGTGAGCTGAATGAGATCATGGGAGAAATTCACGGACGGTTGTCAGGCGGACAGGAACATATGGTTCTGGAATATGAGGCTAATGTGACGGAACAGAATTTTGCCGGTATGCTGGAACAAAATCTTGACAGGGATATTAGGCAGAAGACAACGACAACGGGTCCTCACAGAGATGATCTTTCGTTTATGGTAAATAATATTGATATCCGAAAATTTGGTTCTCAGGGCCAGCAGAGGACGGCAGCACTGTCACTGAAACTTTCGGAGATTGAACTGGTAAAAAGAAGGACAGGGGATACTCCTGTGCTTCTTCTTGATGATGTATTGTCTGAATTGGACGGAAGACGGCAAAACTACTTACTGAACAGCATTGAAAATATACAGACATTAATTACCTGTACGGGACTGGATGAGTTTATCAATCATCGGTTTGCGGTTAACAGGATTTACAAAGTTATAGGCGGAACTGTAACTGTGGAGAATTAACAGGAGGCGGATCAATGAATAACGAATACGGAGCAGATCAAATTCAGATTTTGGAGGGACTGGAAGCAGTCAGAAAGAGACCGGGAATGTATATTGATGATACATCTTTCAGAGGCCTTCATCATCTGGTATATGAGATTGTGGACAATTCCATTGATGAGGCTCTTGCAGGATACTGTACCCATATACAGGTAACCATTCATAAAGACAATTCGATCACGGTAGAAGATGATGGCCGTGGAATTCCTACGGGTATTAACCATAAAGCAGGAAAACCTGCAGTTGAAGTTGTATTTACCGTGCTGCATGCCGGTGGAAAATTTGGCGGTGGAGGATACAAGGTATCAGGAGGTCTTCACGGTGTAGGAGCTTCTGTTGTAAATGCTCTTTCTGACTGGCTGGAAGTTACCATTTACAGCGAAGGAAAGATTTATAAACAGCGGTATGAGAGAGGCAAAGTATGTTATCCGCTGGAAGTGGTTGGTACCTGTCTTCCAAGTAAGACTGGTACGTCGGTCAGCTTCCTTCCGGATGAGACCATGTTTGAGGTGACAGAATACGATTTCAAGACACTGCAGACCAGACTGCGTGAGATGGCATTTCTGACCAAAGGACTTAAGATTACTCTGACCGATGAGAGGGTAGAGCCGGTACTTTCCAAGGTGTACCACTATGAAGGCGGCATTCAGGAGTTTGTACAGTATTTGAACAAGAGTACCACACCGATCTATGATGACATTATTTACTGCGAGGGCGTGAAGGATGGTGTGCAGGTGGAAGTAGCGTTCCAGCATAACGACTCCTATTCTGAGAACTGCTACAGCTTTGTAAATAATATTAATACCCATGAAGGTGGAACTCATCTGACCGGATTTAAGAATGCCCTGACCAGGACATTTAATGACTATGCAAGAAAGAATAAACTTCTGAAGGACAGTGAAAGCAACCTTTCAGGAGAAGATATCCGTGAGGGGCTGACAGCCATTATCAGTGTCAAGATCAGTGAGCCCCAGTTCGGTGGACAGACCAAGCACAGCCTTGGAAATACGGAGGCAAAGAGTGCGGTAGACGGCATTGTATCCGAGCGTCTGACGGTTTATCTGGAGCAGAATCCGCAGGTGGCAAAGATGATCCTTGATAAGTCTATTCTGGCTCAGAGAGCCCGTGAGGCGGCCAGAAAGGCAAGAGATCTGACCAGAAGAAAATCTGCCCTTGATACGTTTGCACTGCCCGGAAAACTGGCAGATTGTTCCGATAAGGATCCGGTAAACTGCGAGATCTACATCGTAGAGGGAGATTCCGCAGGCGGTTCTGCGAAGACGGCCCGTAACCGGAATACCCAGGCAATCCTGCCGCTTCGAGGCAAGATTCTGAATGTGGAGAAAGCACGTCTTGACCGTATTTACGGAAATGAAGAGATTAAATCTATGATTACGGCATTTGGTACCGGCATTCATGAAGATTTTGATCTTTCCAAACTGAGATATCACAAAATCATCATTATGACGGATGCCGATGTGGACGGTGCCCATATCAGTACATTGCTCTTAACCTTCTTATACCGGTTTATGCCGGAGCTGATCCGTCAGGGATATGTGTATCTGGCACAGCCGCCTCTGTACAAGGTTGAAAAGAACAAAAAAGTATGGTATGCCTACAGTGATGAAGAACTAAATGATATTCTGACGGAGATCGGCCGCGATCAGAACAACAAGATTCAGCGTTACAAAGGTCTGGGAGAGATGGATGCAGAGCAGCTCTGGGAGACAACCATGGATCCTGAGCGCCGTGTACTTTTAAGGGTTACCATGAATGAGGAGCAGACCTCTGAAATTGATCTTACTTTTACTACCCTGATGGGAGACAAAGTGGAGCCTCGAAAAGAATTTATCGAGGCCAATGCCAAGTACGTAAAGAATCTTGATATATAATCTGAATATGGGGATTAGATGATGGAAGATAATATTTTTGATAAAATTCATGAAGTAGATCTAAAAGAGACCATGGAGACCTCTTACATTGATTATGCAATGAGTGTCATCGCGTCCAGAGCGCTTCCTGATGTCAGGGACGGTTTAAAACCGGTGCAGCGCCGTGTGCTCTACTCTATGATAGAACTGAATAACGGACCTGATAAGCCTCACAGAAAATGCGCCCGTATTGTCGGCGATACCATGGGTAAATATCATCCCCATGGAGACAGCTCCATCTATGGAGCTCTGGTTAATATGGCACAGGAGTGGTCCACCCGTTACCCGTTAGTAGACGGTCATGGAAATTTTGGCTCTGTGGATGGTGACGGTGCAGCTGCCATGCGTTATACCGAAGCACGTTTAAGCAAGATTTCCATGGAGATGCTGGCAGACATTAACAAAGATACGGTTGACTTTGTACCGAACTTTGATGAGACGGAGAAAGAGCCGTCGGTACTGCCGTCCAGATATCCGAACCTTCTGGCAAATGGAACTTCCGGTATTGCCGTTGGTATGGCGACTAATATTCCGCCTCATAACCTGCGGGAGATTATTGGTGCGGTAGTAAAGATTATTGATAATCGTATTGAAGAGGACAGAGAAACTGGCATTGATGAAGTGCTGGATATTGTAAAGGGACCGGATTTTCCGACAGGTGCGGAGATCCTTGGTACAGCAGGAATCAACGAAGCTTACAGAACCGGACGTGGAAAGATCCGGGTACGTTCCGTGAGCAACATTGAAGCCATGCCAAATGGAAAGAATCGGATCGTTGTCACCGAGATTCCATATATGGTTAATAAAGCCCGCCTGATTGAGAAGATTGCGGAGCTGGTAAAAGACAAGAGAATTGACGGAATTACCCATATTGCCGATGAGTCCAGCCGTGAAGGCATGAGAATCAATATCGAGCTTCGAAAAGACGTGAATCCAAATGTGATTTTAAATCAGCTGTATAAGCATACACAGCTGCAGGATACGTTTGGTGTTATTATGCTGGCTCTGGTTAATAATGAACCAAGAGTATTAAACCTTCTGGAGATGCTGCAGTATTATCTGGCACATCAGGAAGATGTTGTAACGAGAAGAACCAAATACGAACTGAATAAAGCGGAAGAGCGTGCCCACATCTTACAAGGTCTGCTCATTGCGCTGGATAACATTGACCGTGTGATCCAGATTATCCGCGGTTCGCAGACGGTTCAGATTGCAAAAGCTTCCCTGATTGAGGAGTTTGCACTGGATGATGTACAGGCACAGGCCATTGTTGATATGCGTCTGCGTACACTGACCGGTCTGGAACGCGACAAGATTGAGAAAGAGTATGAAGATCTGATGGCACGGATTGATTACCTGAAAGGCATCCTGGCGGACGAGAAGAAGCTTCTCGGTGTGATCCGCGAGGAAATTATGCTGATCTCTGATAAATACGGAGATGACCGGAGAACCAAGATTGGTTATGATGAGTTTGATCTGAGTATGGAAGATCTGATTCCGGTCAGTGATTCTGTCATTACCATGACTCATCTGGGATATATCAAACGTATGACCGTAGATAATTTCCGCAGCCAGAACCGCGGCGGCAAGGGCATTAAAGGTATGCAGACACTGGATGAAGATTTTATTGAAGAGATCTTCATGACCACGACGCATCATTACCTGATGTTCTTTACCAACTTCGGACGGGCATACCGTATGAAGGCCTATGAGATTCCGGAGGCAGGAAGAACCGCAAGGGGAACTGCCATCATCAACCTTCTGCAGCTGCAGCCAGGTGAGAAGATCTCTGCAGTCATTCCGGTAAAAGAGTGGGATGAAACCAATTATCTCATTATGGCTACCAGAGACGGCATTGTGAAGAAGACGAAGATGAAGGATTACTCCAACATCCGGAAGACAGGTCTTCTGGCTATCAGTCTCCGTGAAGGTGATGAGCTCATTGAGGTGAAGATCACCGATGGTAATGACGACGTGATTCTGATTACGAAGAATGGTATGAGTATCCGGTTCCATGAGACCGATGTACGTACGACAGGACGTGTTTCCATGGGTGTTATCGGTATGAATCTGGATGAAGATGATGAAGTGGTTGCCATGCAGCTTGACCGTCAGGGCGAGTATCTTCTGATTGTTTCTGAAAATGGATACGGAAAAAGAACTTTAACCTCTGAATTCCATGTACAGAATCGTGGCGGTAAAGGTCTGAAGTGCTATAAGATTATGGATAAGACCGGCTGTGTGATCGGTGCCAAGGCAGTCAATGACGGCAATGAGATTATGATGATTACCAATGAGGGAATCGTAATCCGCACCGGCTGTGATGATATTTCTCTTCTTAAGAGAATTACCTCCGGTGTGAAACTCATGGACATCAAGGCGGAAGAAGGCATCAAGGTAGCCAATATTGCAAAGGTAAGACAGGAAGTTTCTCAGGATAATGACCTGGAGGATGGATTTGAAGAGTCTGCAGAATCCATGGAAGAGTCAGAAACGGAGTCTGAAGAATGAAAAGAATCTTATTGATGGTATTCCGTAATATCATCTTTGTTCCATATTGGTTTTGTCAGCTTCTCTGGTATGCGGCCCATACGGACAGCATACCGGAGGAGAAAAAGCTGGCACTGCTGAAAAAAATCGTAGCACATGCCAATGCGGGCGGCAATGTGACGGTAAAAGCATATGGTACGGAACATATCCCGCGTGACGGAAGTTTTATGTTTTATCCAAATCATCAAGGACTTTATGACGTGCTGGCAATCATTGATACCTGTCCGCGTCTGTTTTCTGTTGTTGTGAAGAAAGAACTGAAAGACATCTTTTTCCTAAAACAGGTCTTTCAGATCATCGGAGCTTATGCACTGGACAGAGAAGATGTGCGTCAGTCCATGAAGGTGATTCAGCAGGTGAGCCAGGATGTGGCAGCAGGCAGAAACTTTCTGATCTTCCCGGAAGGTACCAGATCCAGAGATGGAAATGAACTAGGGGAATTCAAAGGTGGTTCATTTAAATGTGCCATGAAGGCAAAATGCCCCATTGTACCGGTAGCCATTATTGATTCTTATAAAGCATTCGATACCGGCTCTACGGAAAATGTAAATGTACAGGTACATTATCTGGAACCGATTACATACGATGAATACAAGATGTTGAAGACGACAGAAGTTGCAGAAATTGTGAAAGAAAAAATCAAAAATACTATTGACAATTACGCAACCTGTTAGTATAATATGTCATGCGTCGCGAATGAGGCGCGGAGAAATACTCAAGTGGCTGAAGAGGCGCCCCTGCTAAGGGTGTAGGTCGGGTGACCGGCGCGAGGGTTCAAATCCCTCTTTCTCCGTTTTCTTTTATCAAAATAACAACTAAAAAACAAATTAAAAAATTTGAAAAAAGTTGTTGACAAGATAAAAGAGATATGATAAGATAGTCAAGTCGTCGCGAGAGAGCGAATGACAAAGACAAACAATGAACCTTGATAATTAAATAGTGCTTTAAAGATCTTCGAAAATTCTTTTTGAAAATTTTTAAACGAACAGC
>NZ_JAJEPS010000025.1:0-39436 GCF_020686965.1 Hominiventricola filiformis
GAGAGTTCCTCCTTATTCTCTTTTATTATACATGAATTCCTTGAGAATAAGGTGTCAACTTTATTTATACAACATCATATACAATTCCAGATGGATTCTAGAGAGAGCAATCCGGGATTATCCGATGAGAGTAGATACGGAACGCCTGAAAGAAAAGTCACATTTTTTATACCAGAGTCTTGAAAACATCAGAAGCTGTGAGGACAGTTCTATTCTACTGGGACTGGAAGGAGAGGCTGCGTCTGTATATTTTTCTGTATTTGATGAACTCATCTTACAGCAGAAAGACAGTTTCTATTTTCATGGGAGAAATAAAAGACCGCCTCTTGACAGGGTAAATGCGATGCTGTCCTTTGCATACAGTCTGCTTGCGGGGATGTGTGGCTCCGCACTGGAAGGCGTGGGACTGGATCCTTATGTTGGTTTTTACCATGCGGACAGGCCTGGACGCATCTCGCTTGCGCTTGATCTGATGGAAGAACTTCGCGGAGTGATGGCGGATCGATTTGTCCTGACTATGATTAATAAACGTGTAATGAAAGAAACACATTTTATAGAAAAAGAGGATGGCGCAGTTCTTCTGAATGATGCAGGCCGGAAAGTATTTTTAAGCGCATGGCAAGAGCGGAAACAGGAAATGATCAGGCATCCATTTCTGAATGAAAAACTGGAATGGGGCATGATTCCTCATGCACAGGCAATGCTGCTGGCGCGCTGCATCCGTGGAGATCTCGATGAATATCCGCCATTTTTCTGGAAGTAGGTGTCAGAATGCTTATCTTAATAACGTATGACGTAAATACAGAAACGGCAGCCGGTAGGACAAGATTGCGGAAAGTGGCAAAACAATGTATTAATTATGGACAGCGTGTGCAGAACTCTGTATTTGAGTGCCAGATGGATGTAGCCAAATATCGCCAGGTTAAAGCAATTCTGGAAGATCTTATAGATAAAGAAAAAGACAGCCTGCGTTTTTATAATCTTGGTGACAAATATAAAAGTAAAGTGGAACATATTGGCGCAAAACCAGGGTTTGATGTAAAAGAAACATTGATTTTCTAGTGCAGATCTGATGTGATCATAAAATATGACGGCATTCGCACCAGAAAAAATAGACAGATCGTTCTAATTAGATACACTTCAGGAATGACAATTTCAGGTAAAGAGGTAGATTTAAAGGATCTGTTAAAAAGTATGGCAAAAGGAAATAGAAAACTATGAATTTTTGCTGGTCAGCCTCGTATGAGGCTGTGAATTGAAAGACAAAAATATTCATGTTCCTAGTTCACATCATAACGGTCAGCCTCGTATGAGGCTGTGAATTGAAAGGTATTGCCCTCCCTGTGAGAAGGTCTATGACGATGGTCAGCCTCGTATGAGGCTGTGAATTGAAAGAACTCCTCTTGGTGTTATTAATTATTGTCGTAGTGGTCAGCCTCGTATGAGGCTGTGAATTGAAAGTTTTCCGATATTGAGCATGGTGCTAGAGGTTATAGGTCAGCCTCGTATGAGGCTGTGAATTGAAAGACTTATACGTTTTTCCGCAATGTCAAAATGTCGGCGGTCAGCCTCGTATGAGGCTGTGAATTGAAAGATATCTTAAGACTTATTTATTAGCTATGCTTGGGGTCAGCCTCGTATGAGGCTGTGAATTGAAAGGTTGGTGTGGTGTCTTTTTCTGCGCCTGTGAAAGCGGTCAGCCTCGTATGAGGCTGTGAATTGAAAGAAGAACAAAAGTAAGAGTCTCGACACCAATACTCGGTCAGCCTCGTATGAGGCTGTGAATTGAAAGATAGTCCGCAGAGTGGTTATACGCAGGTTGCTGGGTCAGCCTCGTATGAGGCTGTGAATTGAAAGAGACGGAATATGCAACAACGAGATAAGCAAATTAGGTCAGCCTCGTATGAGGCTGTGAATTGAAAGAAACATACTCAATCCCCCCGGAACTTAAACCAGCCGGGTCAGCCTCGTATGAGGCTGTGAATTGAAAGACACGTGCCCGACTTCTTTTTCTCTGAGGTGTTATGGTCAGCCTCGTATGAGGCTGTGAATTGAAAGGTATCCGGGTGATGATGTTAAGGCTGGTGACGTTGGTCAGCCTCGTATGAGGCTGTGAATTGAAAGGTTAAGGATATGGTTCTTGCTATTGTTTCGATTAGGTCAGCCTCGTATGAGGCTGTGAATTGAAAGATCGTGGGCTTTGCTGTGTCTCTTCTTGCTAGAGGTCAGCCTCGTATGAGGCTGTGAATTGAAAGACCAGTGAAGGAGAACACAAATGATTAAAGAAGGGTCAGCCTCGTATGAGGCTGTGAATTGAAAGTATAAGTATATTGTAATACATAAAGTGTAAAATGGTCAGCCTCGTATGAGGCTGTGAATTGAAAGATGGCGAAAAGAACTATATTGTTACGACGATGCAAGGTCAGCCTCGTATGAGGCTGTGAATTGAAAGGATACAGGAAAAGTAAAAAGTAACTTTGAAAAAATTGGTCAGCCTCGTATGAGGCTGTGAATTGAAAGACATTATCTGAAGAAGCAGAAAAAGCATCAGAACGGTCAGCCTCGTATGAGGCTGTGAATTGAAAGCACCTTGAATTTCTTCCGACTTTTCCACTGTACGGTCAGCCTCGTATGAGGCTGTGAATTGAAAGATCCAATGCGGAATGAACGTTATCCAACATCCACGGTCAGCCTCGTATGAGGCTGTGAATTGAAAGGAACTTGTTCCCGTCAAAGGTCATAATTCCCGTTGGTCAGCCTCGTATGAGGCTGTGAATTGAAAGATTGAAGGGCGTTTCGGCTTCGGGGGGGGCAGGGTTAGCCTCGTATGAGGCTGTGAATTGAAAGATCAATAAAAGAGCAGATTGTATATGAGCAAGAGTGGTCAGCCTCGTATGAGGCTGTGAATTGAAAGGCATCGGCATTGTAGAACGTCTTCCCGGACAGTACGGTCAGCCTCGTATGAGGCTGTGAATTGAAAGGATACAGGAAAAGTAAAAAGTAACTTTGAAAAAATTGGTCAGCCCCGTATGAGGCTGTGAATTGAAAGTTCCGGATACGTTCCTCCTGTCACTGCAACTCCTGGTCAGCCTCGTATGAGGCTGTGAATTGAAAGGCTTTGCTGTATCAGATAGACGGTGATGCAGGCAAGGTCAGCCTCGTATGAGGCTGTGAATTGAAAGATTCAATATTTTTGCCTTTTTTGATGGACACGTGGTTAGCCTCGTATGAGGCTGTGAATTGAAAGGTCTTTTTAGTGGCACATTATTAGGAGCTGCAGTGGTCAGCCTCGTATGAGGCTGTGAATTGAAAGAGTAATACGACAATCAACACCTAAACGATAGTCGGTCAGCCTCGTATGAGGCTGTGAATTGAAGAACTGCAATGTCAACCTGTCTACCAAGTGTCATCTCGGTCAGCCTCGTATGAGGCTGTGAAATGGAGCGGCTATAAGTTACGAATAGAACATTTTTTGGCATATAGTGCAGCAATAAACTATAACACCCACAATACTGTTGCATTTCTAAGAAATTCCAGGATATTTGCAGGTTGTGCACTGCAAATGGGCAGATACACCGAGAGACCTATAAAAAATCCAAAAGAGGTGCATTAAATGGGTGTATTGGAGAGGTATATGCCTAATATGTCCAATGAGTGTTGAATAAAGCTGAAAACAGCACAAAATCAGTAAAAATTCAGACTGAGAAGTAGGGTATTTGGGTAGAAACGCAAGTTAATATTTCATACGCCCAAACAAACATAGTTTGTGAGGTCAGAAAGTCTAGAAACAGTACTATTTGCGATTTGATCAGCAGTGTACTAATAAATTTACAGGGTCGGTTGCCAGCGTAGTCGACTCTGTATTGCTTTTCATGGAAAAATCCAATATAATATTATGATAGTTTCCGACAGACAGTATCAAGATGGACGGAAAAGTGTAAATATAGATATCTATTCAGAAAGAATGAGGCAGCAGGAATGAATCTTCCCCAGTCATTTATTGAAAATATGAGTGAAATCTTAGGACCGGAACTGGACGAGTATCTGGAAAGCTACGAAAAACCGAAATTTACGGGATTGAGAGTGAACACATCCAAGATTTCCGTGGAGGAATTTGAGCGGATCAATCCGTTTAAGAGTCTTCGCAGAGTTCCTTGGACACCAAACGGTTATTATTATACAGAAGAGGATGCACCGACAAAGCATCCTTATTATTATGCAGGTCTTTATTATATTCAGGAGCCAAGTGCCATGACGCCTGCCAGCGTACTTCCGATAGAAGAAGGAGAGCGGGTGTTGGATCTTTGTGCAGCACCTGGCGGAAAGGCAACAGAGCTGGGAGCAAAGCTTAATCATACGGGACTTTTGGTGGCTAATGATGCCAGCGCATCCCGTACAAAGGCACTCCTGAAGAATCTGGAAGTATTTGGTCTTCCCAATATTCTGGTGACCAGTGAGATGGGAGATAAGCTTGACCGGTATTTTCATGAATATTTTGATAAAATCCTTATTGATGCACCCTGTTCCGGAGAGGGGATGTTCCGTAAGCAGGCACATATGATTCCAGCATGGGAGCGTCAGGGTCCGGAAGTATTTTCCAAAATGCAGCGGGAGATTCTGGATCAGGCAGCGAATCTTCTAAAGCCGGGCGGCACGATGCTGTATTCCACCTGTACGTTTTCAAAATTGGAAAATGAAGGAAGTATGGATTATTTTCTTTCCAATCATCCGGAATTTCATCTGGAAGAGATTCCATGGTGTGAAGGATTCTGCCCGGGTAAACCGGAACTGGTAGGCAGTAAATTTCCGCTGGAGCATTGCGTGCGTCTGTTTCCGCATAAGATTGACGGGGAAGGACATTTTCTGGCTTTGCTCACGAAAGATGGGGAACGGACACCCAATGCCATGGAAGGTGCGGCAAAGTCTGCAAAACTTCCGGCAGAGTTGGAGGATTTCTTAAAGGATGTCTCTATGCCCCTTGAAAAAACACAGATTCAGGTAAAAGACACGAAGGTATTTCTTATGCCGGAGGGCTTGAAAGGATGTAAGGGACTCCGGTTCCTGCGTTCCGGTCTCTATATGGGAGAACTTCTGAAGAAACGATTTGAACCGAGCCAGGCCTTTGCCATGGTACTAAAGAAGCAGGAATATGCATCTGTGATTGATCTTCCGGCAGTGGATGTACGGATTCTTCGTTATCTGAAAGGCGAGACCATCGAAATCGAGGATGGCGAGAGTACCCGCGATGCGGGATGGCAGCTGGTCTGTGTGGATGGATATCCGCTGGGCTGGGGCAAACTGATCCGCGGAACTCTTCGGAATAAATATTTCTCCGGATGGAGGATGAACGCATGATGCGTCTGGATAAATTCCTGTGTGAGACAGGATTCGGTACCCGCAGCCAGGTCAAAGAAATGCTGAAAAAAGGACAGGTGACGGTGAATGGTGTGGCGGCGAAGAAGCCGGAGCAGAAGATCGACGAGCACAAAGATCAGATAACCTGTCAGGGAAAAACAGCTTCCTATGAGAAGTATGTCTATTATATGCTTCACAAACCGGCAGGAGTGGTGTCTGCCACGGAAGATAAGCGGGAGAAAACGGTGCTTGATCTTTTAAAATCGGAAGACCGACGTGATGGTATTTTTCCGGTGGGACGGCTTGATAAAGATACGGAAGGATTTCTACTGCTCACAGATGACGGAGATCTGGCACATCGATTATTATCCCCGCGGAAGCATGTAGACAAGACCTATTATGCAAAAATCGCCGGCAGCGTAACGGAAGCTCATATAGAGCGATTCCGTGAGGGACTGGATATCGGTGATGAGAAGAAGACGTTACCGGCGATGTTGGAGATTCTGGCATCGGAACCTGAGACCAGTGAAATCCGGATTACGATCCATGAAGGAAGATTTCATCAGGTAAAACGGATGTTTGAAGTGGTAGGCTGTAAAGTAATCTACTTAAAACGTCTGTCCATGGGAGCGGTTGCACTGGATGAGACACTTGCTCCAGGTGACTATCGTCCATTAAATGAGAAAGAAAGAGAGCTGCTTGGTATTTCTTAAGCAGCATGAAAGGATAATAATATGAAACATGGGTTCCTGCCGGTGAGCAGAGAAGACATGAAAAAACAGAACATTGACCAGCTGGACTTTGTCTATGTGATCGGAGACGCTTATGTGGATCATCCGTCCTTTGGCCCGGCTATTATCAGCCGTCTATTGGAAGCAAGAGGCTATACGGTAGGCATCATTGCACAGCCGGATTACCGGAAGGCGGAGAGCATTATGGCACTTGGCGAGCCACGGCTTGGATTTTTAGTCAGTGCCGGGAACATGGATTCCATGGTCAATCATTATACGGTGGCGAAAAAGCACCGGAAGACCGATGCCTACACACCCGGCGGTGAGATGGGAAAACGCCCGGACCGGGCAGTCATTGTATACTGTAATTTGATTCGGCAGAAATACAAGCATGTACCGGTCATTGCCGGAGGAATCGAGGCCTCTCTTCGAAGACTGGCTCATTATGATTACTGGTCAGACTCCATGCGCAGATCCATTTTGATGGAAAGCGGTGCAGATCTGATTTCCTATGGAATGGGAGAGCACTCCATCATTGCCATTGCGGATGCACTGGATGCGGGACTTCCCATTCGGGAGATTACGTATATTCCGGGAACGGTCTGCAAAGTGCGCTCACTGGAAGAAATCAGCGATTATACCATGCTTCCGTCTTATGATGAAGTACGTAATGATAAGAAAAAATATGCGGAAAGCTTCTATACGCAGTATTGTAATACAGATCCATTTTCCGGGAAACGGCTGGTAGAACCATATTCGGACAATTGTTTTGTGGTACAGAATCCGGCAGCAGAGCCATTAAGTCAGGAAGAAATGGACGAAGTCTACAGTCTGCCTTATATGAGAACCTGGCATCCCATGTACGATGCTGCAGGCGGTATCCCGGCATTTTCTGAGGTGAAATTCAGTCTGGTCAGCTGCCGCGGCTGCTTTGGCGGCTGTTCTTTTTGTGCGCTGACCTTCCATCAGGGCAGAATTATCCAGTCCAGAAGCCATGAGTCTCTGATCGAAGAGGCAAAGCTCATGACGGAGGAGAAAGATTTTAAGGGATATATTCATGATGTGGGCGGACCAACCGCCAATTTCCGGTTCCCGGCCTGTGAAAAACAGATGACCAAGGGAGTCTGCCCCAACAAACAGTGTCTGTTCCCGGAGCCTTGCCGGAATCTGCGGGCGGATCATCGGGATTATATCGCATTATTAAGAAAACTGCGGGCACTTCCAAAGGTGAAGAAGGTCTTTATCCGTTCCGGTATTCGATTTGATTATGTACTGGCAGATAAGAATGATCAGTTTATGGAGGAACTGTGCCGGTATCATGTGAGCGGCCAGTTGAAAGTGGCACCGGAGCATGTATCGGATGCCGTACTTTCCTGCCTTGGAAAACCGAAGGCGGCAGTCTATGAGGAATTTTGCCGCCGTTATAAGAAAATGAATGAAAAGCTGGGTCTGAAGCAGTATCTGGTTCCATATCTGATGTCTTCCCATCCGGGAAGTACCATGAAAGAGGCTGTGGAACTGGCAGAATACTGCCGTGACCTTGGTTATATGCCGGAGCAGGTGCAGGATTTTTATCCGACGCCATCCACCATTTCCACCTGTATGTATTATACAGGACTGGATCCCCGGACCATGAAGCCGGTCTATGTGCCGCATAATCCTCATGAAAAAGAAATGCAGCGCGCATTGATTCAGTACCGGAATCCAAAGAACCGGGAACTGGTAAAGGAAGCGTTGAAAAAAGCAGGAAGAGAAGATCTGATAGGATTTGGTCCCAAATGTCTGCTACGGCCGGGCGGAAAAGCACCGGTACGGAGTGGAGAGAAACCGGTCCATCCAAAGAAGAAAACCATCCGTAATACACACAGAAAGAAGAATAGCTGATGAAAAAACGTTTAGAAAAAGGAACCTATGGCTACATGGACAGGCTGAAAATGTGGGAATGGAAGAAGTCAGCATTGATGCTGGCAATTCCGGTTCTTGTATTTCTTATTGGCTGGGCAGTGATGAAGACACGCCTGCAAGTGGTGACGGTTATTGCCGTCGTGGGTTGTCTGCCGGGGTGTAATGAAGTGGTACACGCCATTATGGCAAGCCGATATCATTCTATGGATAAAAAACTGTATGAGGAAGTGGAAGCAGCGAGAGGTGATCGCATGGCACTTTACGAAAATGTGTTTACCACCTATGATAAAAACTATGTAGTGGACTGTATTATTATTTCCGGCAGAGAGGTGCTTGGATACAGCAGCGAAGAGAAGACCGATGCAAAAGCGGCGGAAACTCATCTGACCACCATCCTTAAACAGAATTCTTACAAACAGAATGTAAAGATCATGAAGAATAGAGAAGCATATTTGACCCGTGTAAAGGAACTGGCTTCTGGAGAGCCGGAGGAGGTTCCGTTCCGTGAGGATGAACGGTGTCCGGGCATGACCAGAGACGAAGTGATCAGTTTTATTCTTCAGTCGATCTCTTTATAACTTTTGGAAAGGTTATACTCTTATGAAATTAATTACCGTCCATAAACAGGAGGAGGGACAGCGTCTGGTGAAGCTTCTGGGAGCTTATCTGAAGGAGGCTCCCAACTCCTTTTTTTATAAAATGCTCCGCAAGAAAAACATTACACTCAATGGAAAGAAAGCAGATGGCACAGAAAAGCTGAAATGTGGTGACGAGATCCGGCTGTTTCTCTCAGATGAGACCTACGAGAAATTTGCTGGAAAGGTGCAGCCGAAGGAAAAGTTCCCGATGGCAAAACTGAACATTGTGTATGAAGACAGCAATGTCATTTTTATCAATAAACCGGCAGGCATGTTAAGCCAGAAATCGGTACCTTCGGATGTGTCCTTAAATGAATATCTGCTGGGATATCTGGAAAAGAGCGGACAATGGAAACAGGAAGAGTCAAAGGCATTCCGTCCGTCGGTCTGCAATCGTCTGGACCGGAATACCAGCGGTATGGTGATCTGTGGAAAATCCATGGCGGGACTGCAGCAGATGGCGGCGCTTTTAAAAGACCGGAGCCTTCATAAATACTACCTTTGTCTGGTAAAAGGAGTTATGACAGAGGGTCAGCATCTGGAAGGGTATCTTCTGAAAGATGAGAACAGCAATCAGGTGAAGATATTTCAGAAAGAAACAGAAGGGGCAGCCCACATTATTACAGAGTACAAACCTCTGTATACAGATGGCGAGGCAACACTTTTGAAAGTGACGCTTGTCACAGGTAAATCTCATCAGATCCGCGCACACTTATCCTCCATCGGACACCCGATTATCGGAGATCCAAAGTATGGAGACCGAAAAGTGAATGCATTTTTCCGGGAGACACATGGAATTAAAAATCAGATGCTCCATGCATGGAAACTGACATTCCCGGAATTAGCGGAGCCCCTTGACAATCTGTCAGAAAAAAGCTTTGAGGCAGAACCGGCGGGACTCATGAAGCAGTATCTTATGAAAGCGAAAGGAGATCTGCACTAATGGGTACATGGAATTCCAGAGGATTAAGAGGTTCCACGCTGGAGGAAATGATTAACCGTACCAATGAAAAATATAGGGAAAAAGGACTGGCTCTGATTCAGAAGGTACCAACCCCTATCACTCCTATTAAGATCGACAAGACGCACCATCAGATTACTCTGGCCTACTTTGACCAGAAGAGTACGGTGGACTATATCGGAGCTGTACAGGGAATTCCGGTCTGTTTTGACGCCAAGGAATGTGATGTGAAGACATTTCCGCTGCAGAATGTCCACGAGCACCAGGTGAAATTTATGGAAGATTTTGAAAAGCAGGGCGGAAAAGCATTTTTGATCATTTACTATACGTCAGAGCAAAAGTTTTATTATCTTCATATCCGCCAGCTGCTTATTTTCTGGAACCGGGCAAAAGAGGGCGGACGGAAGAGCTTTCGGATGGAAGAACTGGATCCGGTTTACTTTTTTGACACAGATAAGGGCTATCTGGTGCCTTATCTGGAACCTTTAAGTTATGATCTGGAAACAGAAAGCGAAGGTTGACAATCAGATAAGACATGATATAATACTGTTATTGATTTTAACGAATTAGCACTCTACTACAATAAAGCGAACAAGGAGCACGACGATGTACAAACAGATCCTGCACACGCCGGAGGGCGTAAGAGACATCTACAATGGAGAATGCCGACGCAAACAGTATATACAGGAAACTCTTCACCAGGTACTGACCGGATATGGTTATGAAGACATTCAGACACCGACCTTTGAATATTTTGATGTATTCAGCCGGGAGGTTGGAACCGTTCCGTCCAGGGAACTTTATAAATTCTTTGACAGAGAAGGAAATACGCTTGTTCTTCGGCCGGATGTAACGCCTTCTATCGTCAGAGCGGTTGCAAAGTATTTTGCACCGGAAGACATGCCGGTTCGTCTTTGTTATATGGCAAATACCTTCATCAACAGTTCCGATTTTCAGGGACGTCTGAAAGAGACCACTCAGATTGGTGCAGAGCTTATCGGTGACGGCAGTGCAGAAGCAGATGCGGAGCTGCTGGCACTGGTTGTAGAATCTCTTCTGAAGACCGGTCTGAAAGAATTCCAGGTAAGTGTAGGCCATGCAGATTTCTTCAAGAGCCTTCTGAAAGAAGCGGATCTTCCTGAAGAGATGGAACTGGAATTACGGGAGTTTATTTCCAATAAAAATATGTTCGGCGTGCGGGAACTGCTGGATGCGGCAGAATTATCCGAGCAGCTGAAAGAGGCGCTGGTGAAAGTGCCGGATCTCTTTGGCTCTGTGGAGATTCTGGATGTGGCAGAGAGCTATGCCATATCCGAGAAAGCAAAGGCATCCCTGCAGCGTCTGCGCAGGATCTATGAACTGCTGACCTTCTATGGATATGAAAAATACATTACCTTTGATCTGGGTGTGGTCAGCAAATATCAGTACTACACAGGAATTATTTTCCAGGCCTATACCTATGGGACAGGAGAACCTATTGCCAAGGGCGGCCGTTATGATACGTTGATGGATCATTTTGGAAAACCGGCTCCGGCCATCGGATTTGTCTGTGTGGCAGACCGTCTTCTGACCGCACTGAACCGTCAGAACATTAAGCTTGATGTGGATCGTCCGCTGACATTGCTCTTGTATTATCCGGAGGAGTCCAGAAAGGCCATTGCCTGCGCAGGAGAACTGAGAAGTCAGGGCGGCCCGGTGGAACTGTGCTGCATGGCACAGGACAGAACGGTGGATACTTACCGGGATTATGCATCCAGAAAAGGAACAAACAGACTCTGCTATTATAAAGATGGTAATCTGGTAGCAGAATTTTTAAGTACGGAACAGTAATCCGGGGGAGGAGAACAAATTATGAGATATCTGACTTTTGCCCTGGGTAAAGGGCGTCTGGCGAAGAAAACCATGGAGACCTTTGAAAAAATCGGAATTACCTGTGAGGAGATGAAGGATCCGGACACCAGAAAACTGATCTTTGTCAATGAAGAACTGAAATTGAAATTTTTCCTGGCCAAAGGACCGGATGTACCCACTTACGTAGAATACGGTGCAGCAGATATTGGTATCGTGGGTAGAGATACGATTCTGGAGGAAGGCAGAAGACTCTATGAAGTGCTGGATCTTGGCTATGGAAAATGCCGCATGTGTGTATGTGGACCGGAATCAGCAAGGGAGCTTTTACAGCATCAGGAGTTGATCCGTGTGGCAACCAAATATCCACATATTGCAAAGGACTATTTTTACAACAGGAAACACCAGACAGTAGAGATTATTAAATTGAACGGCTCCATTGAACTGGCACCTATCGTAGGGCTTTCCGAAGTTATCGTGGATATCGTGGAGACCGGTTCCACTCTTCGGGAAAATGGTCTGAAGGTGCTGGAAGAAGTGTGTCCGCTTTCTGCACGGATGGTAGTCAATCAGGTGAGTATGAAGATGGAAAATGAGCGGATCGGTAAGATTATTGCCGACCTGAAAGCAGTCTTATAGGAGGCAGAAAAGATGAGAATCGTAAAGCTGAGCCAGGAATCCAGACAGAACCTGCTGGAGAACCTGTTAAAAAGAAGTCCGGGAAACTACGGACAGTATCAGGATACGGTGCAGGAGATTGTAGACCGGGTAAAGACCGAAGGAGACAAAGCGCTCTTTGAACTGACTGCAAAGTTTGACTGGGACGGTATTTCCAAAGAAAATGTAAAAGTAACGGAAGAGGAAGTACGGGAAGCATACGATACCATTGATCCGGCTCTGACCGAGACCATCCGGAAATCTCTGAAAAATATCCGTGATTATCATGAAAAACAGAAACAGTACAGCTGGTTTGATACTACACCGGAAGGCACTATGCTGGGACAGAAGGTAACGCCTCTGGCCAGTGCAGGCGTGTATGTGCCGGGCGGAAAAGCAGTGTATCCGTCTTCTGTTCTTATGAACATTGTTCCGGCGAAAATTGCAGGCGTGGATCATGTGGTCATGTGTACACCCTGCAACAAAGAAGGAAAAGTAAATCCGGCCGTCCTGGTGGCAGCCAAAGAGGCAGGCGCTGATGAAGTTTACAAAGTAGGCGGTGCTCAGGCGATTGCAGCTATGGCATTTGGAACGGAAAGCATTCCGAAGGTCGATAAGATTACGGGACCTGGAAATATTTTTGTGGCACTGGCGAAAAAAGCAGTGTCCGGATTCGTGAGTATTGACTCTATTGCAGGCCCCAGTGAGATTCTGGTGCTGGCGGATGAAACTGCTAATCCGAGATATGTGGCAGCAGATCTTCTGTCTCAGGCAGAGCACGATGAGATGGCCAGCGCTATTTTAGTAACTACCAGCATGGAACTGGCAGAAAAAGTGTCTGCGGAGGTAGACGGATTTGTGGCGGTGCTGTCCAGAAAAGAGATCATTCAGAAGTCCCTTGATAATTATGGATATATTCTGGTAGCAGATTCCCTGGATGATGCTATCGAAACTGTCAATATGATTGCTTCTGAGCATCTGGAGATTGTAACAAAGAACCCCTTTGAGGCCATGATGAAGGTGCGGAATGCAGGTGCAATATTCCTGGGAGAGTACAGCAGCGAGCCTCTGGGAGATTATTTTGCAGGACCGAACCATATCTTACCGACGAATGGTACCGCACGCTTCTTTTCACCGGTATCTGTGGATGACTTTGTAAAGAAATCCAGCATCATTTACTATTCCAGAGAAGCACTGGAAAAAGTACATAAGGATATTGAATATTTTGCAAAAGCCGAGCAGCTCACCGCACATGCAAATTCCATTGCAGTCCGCTTTGAGCAGAAGGAGGACTAAAGTTGAGCAGACGGGCAGAAATTGAACGCAATACAAAAGAGACAAAGATCAAAATTGCACTGGAGCTGGATGGCACAGGAAAAGCAGAGCTTCACAGCGGCATCGGTTTTTTTGATCACATGCTGGATGGATTTGCAAGACACGGACTTTTTGATCTTACAGTAGACGTAGATGGGGATCTTGATGTAGACTGTCATCATACGGTAGAAGATACAGGCATCGTGCTGGGAAATGCCATACGTGAAGCAGTGGGTGATAAAAAAGGCATCCGCCGCTATGGAAGTTGTATCCTTCCCATGGATGAGGCATTGGTACTGTGTGCTGTAGATCTGTCAGGAAGACCCTATTATGTATCGGATGCCAGTTTTTCAGCACCGATGATCGGAGATCTGGATACGGAGACGATCAGTGAATTTTTCTATGCGGTATCCTACAGTGCAGCCATCAACCTGCATTTTAAAGTATTTTCCGGCTCCAACAGCCATCATATCTGCGAAGCGATGTTCAAGGCTTTTGCAAAGGCTCTGGATGCGGCAGTAGCAGTGGATCCGCGTATTACCGATGTATTATCAACGAAAGGCAGCTTATAATATGAGAAAAAAAAGTCTGATACCGGTAATGCCGGTAAAAAACGGAAAAGTAAATGGCCAGGACGGAGCAGCACTGGCAGAATTTTACAGTGATAACGGAGCAGATGCCATTCTGGTATTTGATCTCTCAGACTCTGATGAAGAACATGATCAGAATATTGGTCTTCTGAAAGAAATTGTCCGCTGTACAGAGATTCCGGTTTATGCCGGAGGTCATATTCGCAGAGTGGAGGACGTAAAAAAGATTCTGTATGCAGGCTGTCAGATGGCAGTCCTGAATTTCGGACGTTCCAGCAATGTGGAGGTGGCAGAGGAAGTGTCCAAACGTTTCGGAAAAGAGAAGATTGCATTCAGTATTTCAGATGAGTCTCAGTACAGTGACAGTCTGGAAGAACTGGGCAGTCTGATTTTCTGGTCCGGATCAGATGAAATCTGCCCGGTGGCAGGAAAACTTCCGGTGATCAGTATCAGTTCTGCATCTACGGATAATGCTGTAATCAATGTACTGTCCAATAAATGGGCGGATGGAATTGCCAGTGCTTATTTTTCATCCGGTGCGGCTGATTTCATGGCACTGAAAGCAAAAGCGGCAGACCGCGGCCTGCAGATGAACACATTGACCAGCAGCTATACATGGGACGATATGCGTCCGAATTCTGACGGACTGGTACCGGTGGTGGTACAGGATTATAAGACTTCTGAAGTGCTGATGGTTGCCTATATGAATGAGGAAGCATTTGAGACAACTCTGAAGACCGGTAAGATGACTTACTGGAGCCGCAGCCGTCAGGAACTGTGGACCAAAGGAATGACAAGCGGTCATCTGCAGTATGTGAAATCCTTGTCCATTGACTGTGACAATGATACGATCCTGGCAAAAGTCAGCCAGATTGGCGCTGCCTGCCATACCGGTAATCATACTTGCTTCTACCGGGAAATGGTGAAAAAAGAATATCATGATGCCAATCCGCTGAAAGTATTTGAACATGTGTATGGTGTGATTCAGGACCGGAAAGAGCATCCGAAAGAAGGTTCCTATACCAACTATCTCTTTGACAAGGGTATTGACAAGATCTTAAAGAAGGTCGGCGAGGAGGCAACGGAGGTTGTCATCGCGGCCAAGAATCCGGATCCGGAAGAGATTAAATACGAACTGTCGGATTTCCTTTATCATGCCATGGTGCTGATGGTGGAAAAAGGAGTGACCTGGGAAGATATTACCAGAGAGTTGGCCAACAGAGAATAAACAGAACGCCAACGGAACCGCCTTTTATTGCAAAGGGCGGTTCTTTTTGCATGTTTCTGAAAATTGTCTCATAAGATAGTCCGGGGTGATGATCGATGGAAACATACAGAGAGCAGCTGTTAAAAGAGCGCGGTGAAATCAGGAAAGCAGAGGAACCCTCCAGGTTTTTGTCTATCTTTAAAATTCGTTTTTTCATCTGTCTTATTTTGTTCGGGGTGTTTTCCTATCTCTGGACAACCGGGCAAAGCGTCGGCCAGATATCGGCAGAGGATATCCTGGAACTGGTGACAGAGGATCAATTTTCAGAGGAACTGCATGCCCAGATGCAAAAGCTCGGACTTTAGGTGTGGACTTCACGGGTGGGTTCGTGTACAATATACGAAGACTAGAAAGAGGAATGAAAGGAACGAAAACGTGAATACTACTATAGATGCAGAAATCAAAGCGAAAATTGATGCGATGGACACATCCTCGCTGCCGCCGGTGCAGGAGCCGGAGCGGCAATATTATTTTTTAAAAAAAGCAAAAGAACTGGTACAGGCAAAGTCTGAGGAGCTTGGACGGCCTCTGACTGCCTGCACTACGACCTTCGGGTGTCAGATGAATGCCAGAGATTCTGAAAAACTGGCAGGTATTTTACGGGAAGTTGGTTATGTGGAGACAGAGAATGAAGAAGCAGATTTTGTCATCTACAATACCTGTACAGTTCGTGAAAATGCCAACCTGCGTGTGTATGGACGTCTGGGGGTACTGCATGGCTACAAGAAAAAGAATCCCCACATGAAGATTGCCCTCTGTGGCTGTATGATGCAGGAAGCAACGGTAGTGGACAAGCTCCAGAAGAGTTACCGGTTCGTGGATCTGATCTTTGGAACCCATAATATCTTCAAATTTGCAGAACTTTTAGTGTCCACACTGGAGTCCGACAGAATGATCATTGACATCTGGAAGGACACGAACCAGATCGTGGAAGATCTTCCTATTGAGCGTAAATATGCGTTCAAGTCCGGCGTTAATATTATGTTTGGCTGCAATAATTTCTGCAGCTACTGTATTGTACCCTATGTGCGCGGCCGGGAGCGAAGCCGGGAACCGCAGGATATTATCCGTGAGATCGAGGGCCTTGTAAAAGACGGCGTGGTGGAAGTCATGCTGTTGGGGCAGAATGTCAATTCTTATGGAAAGAATCTGGAGCAGCCGGTGACCTTTGCAGAACTGCTGGAGGAGATTGAGAAGATCGAAGGACTGGAGCGTATCCGCTTCATGACCTCTCATCCGAAGGATCTTTCTGATGATCTGATCCGCGTGATGGCAAAGTCTAAAAAGATCTGTAAACATTTTCATTTGCCGCTGCAGTCCGGAAGTTCCCGGATCTTAAAGATCATGAACCGCCGGTATACCAAGGAACAGTACCTGGAGCTGGCACGAAAACTGCGGGAACAGGTGCCGGATATTGCACTGACCACGGATATTATTGTAGGATTCCCGGGTGAGACGGAAGAGGATTTTCAGGAGACGCTGGATGTGGTACGCAAAGTACGCTACGACAGCGCATTCACGTTTATTTACAGTAAGAGAACCGGTACACCGGCGGCTGTCATGGAAGATCAGGTGCCAGAAGAGGTAGTAAAAGACCGATTTGACCGTCTGCTGAAAGAAGTACAGGAAATCTCCAAAGAGATGGCAGAGCGCTTTACCGGTCGTGAGGAACTGGTGCTGGTAGAAGAAGTGAACGGACAGATGGAAGGTTATGTGACCGGACGTTTAAGTAATAATCACGTCGTTCATTTTCAAGGGGATGCCAGTCTGGTTGGACAGATAGTGAAAGTCCGTCTGGATGAGTGCCGCGGATTTTACTACATGGGAAGCCGCATCGAATGAAAAAATAATAACTACGGGGGTATGAAATGAAGGGGAAAAGCTGGCGAATACTGAAAGATCTGGTGATGATCTTTGTGGCATCGCTGATATATGGAGCAGGAATCAGTCTGTTCCTGGATCCGAACAATTTAGCACCGGGAGGAGTCAGTGGAGTCGCAGTTATTCTGAACCGACTGAGCGGAATTGATACCGGTACCCTGTATCTGCTGGTTAATATTCCAATTATTCTTGTCGGAATCTGGAAATTTGGCCTTAGATTTATGGGAAAAACCATGTACGCAGTTATACTGACCTCGTGGGCGACAAATATACTGACACCCTATGGACCAATGACGACAGATCCTCTTCTGGCAGCATTGACAGGAAGCGTACTTCTGGCACTTGGCATAGGGATGGTTTTTAAAGCGGGTGCCACCACAGGAGGTGTGGATATTATTGTCAAGCTGCTCAGAAAAAGATATCGTCATCTGAAGACAGGATTTTTGTTTGAGTGTACGGATCTTTTGATTGTTGCCTGTTCAGGTCTGGTTTTCCGGAATATTAATACCATTCTCTATGCGCTGATTGCTGTTCTGGTGAGCGGTGCGGCACTGGATTATGTGTTGTATGGCGGTGATGAAGCCAAGATGATTTATATCATTACAGAAAAGCCAGAAGAGATTGGCCGGCGGATCATGAAAGAACTGGACGTGGGGATTACGTATTTGAGAGGATCCGGTGGCTGGACAGGAAACGAAAAGCAGGTGATTCTCTGCGTGGTACGAAGAGTGCAGGGACCACAGGTAGAAGAACTGGTGAAAACGGAAGATCCAGCGGCATTTATGATTGTTACCAGTGCCAGTGAGATTTACGGCGAGGGATATAAAGATTTTTTTGCAGAAAAATTATAGCCAGATTGCCCGGATTTCCGGGCAATTTTTGTGAGACAACGGATAGTTCATACAAAATGTCCTTGCACATAACGCAGTTTGGTGATACTGTATTTTGTACAGGGATTAAAAATAAAATACCAGATATAGTTTTGGAGGGAGTAACATGAAGGAAAATGCCATCGCATGTCCGGAGACCATAAAAAAGAGAAACGGAACTCCGGTACCTTTCGATGTGAACAAAATCCGCAGCGCGATTCATAAGGCAAACGAAGCTGCCCAGATTGAGGCAATCGCGCCGGTCCAGTTTGAAAAACTGGTAGATGAAGTGGTGGAATCCATTCCGGCAGGACAAGTACCGGACGTAGAACAGGTGCAGGATCTTGTGGAAGAGAAACTGATTGCCAATGGATTTGCCAAGACTGCGAAGGCATATATCCTTTATCGGGCAGAGCACACCAAAGTTCGCAAGACAGAGGTGGATCTGGTGAATATATACAGGGAGCTTACATTCACCAGTGCCGCAGATGCGGATATCAAGCGTGAGAATGCGAATATTGATGCAGATACCTCCATGGGTACCATGCTGAAATATGGCTCTGAGGGAGCCAATTATTTTGTGGATAACTATATTCTGCCAAAAGACATTGCAGCAGCACATATCAATGGTGACATTCATATTCATGACAAAGATTTCTACATGTTGACGGAAACCTGCTGCCAGATTGACCTGGTGAAGCTGTTTCATGATGGATTCTCCACTGGACACGGATTTATCCGTCAACCGAAGTCCATTGCCAGCTACGCTGCTCTGGCCTGCATTGCTATTCAGGCAAACCAGAATGAGATGCATGGCGGACAGTCCGTACCGAACTTCGACTATGCCATGGCAGAAGGTGTGGCCTGCACTTTCCGGAAAGAATATTATGATGCAGTACAGCGTTACTTCTGGCTGGAATATGACTGCGAGAATGTGCTGGGCGAGGCATTCCGGTCTGCACTGAAAGATGCGATGCCGGACCGCATTAACATGAGCAATATTGATGATCATGAAGAATTACTGGTACAGTGGCTTCTGGAGACCGGAGAGCAGTGGCTTGGAAAAACGCCGGCAGAAGAAGAAATCCGCAGATGTCATAAGACATCCATCCGTATTGCCATGAAAGAGACGGATCAGGCAACTTATCAGGCAATGGAATCTCTGATCCACAACTTAAATACCATGAATTCCAGAGCAGGCGCCCAGGTGCCGTTCAGTTCCATTAACTACGGAACCTGTACTTCTCCGGAAGCAAGAATGGCCATGAAGAATCTTTTGAAGGTGACCGATATCGGACTTGGAAATGGTGAGACCGCCATTTTCCCGGTACAGATTTTCAAAGTAAAAGAAGGAATCAACTATAATCCGGGTGATCCGAATTATGATCTGTTCCGTCTGGCAATTAAAGTATCCGCAAAGCGACTGTTCCCGAACTTCAGCTTTATCGATGCACCGTTTAATCTGCCTTACTACAAAGAGGGCGATTACAATACAGAGATTGCCTACATGGGATGCCGTACCAGAGTTATGGGAAATCATTATGATCCCACTAAGGAAGTGACCTGCGGAAGAGGAAACTTAAGTTTTACATCCATTAATCTGCCGCGGCTGGGAATCCTCGCGAAAGGCAATATGGACAAGTTCTACAAGCTGCTGGATAAGCGTCTGGCCCTCTGTTGCAGGCAGCTGCTGCACCGCTTCGGTATCCAGAGTAAGAAGACCGTAAAGAATTATCCGTTCCTTATGGGACAGGGCATCTGGATCGATTCCGATAAGCTGAATATCAATGATGAAGTTGGAGAAGTATTAAAACATGGTACTTTGAGTGTCGGATTTATCGGACTGGCAGAGACACTGGTAGCTCTTACCGGAAAACATCATGGTGAGAGTGAGGAGAGTAGAAAGCTGGGTCTTGAGATCATCGGCCACATGAGAAAATACATGGATGATGAATCCGAGAAGACCGGACTGAACTTTACATTGCTGGCTACTCCGGCAGAAGGACTTTCCGGACGGTTCGTACGCATTGACCAGAAGCGTTTCGGCAAGATTCCGGGGGTGACGGACAGAGAGTATTATACTAACTCTTTCCATGTACCGGTTTACTATCCGATAGGCGCATTCCAGAAGATTAAGATTGAAGCTCCGTATCATGCACTGACCAATGCTGGTCATATCAGCTATGTGGAGCTGGATGGTGATACCGCCAAGAATCCGGAGGCATTTGAAGCTATTATCCGCTGCATGAAAGAAAGCGGCATCGGTTACGGTTCTGTCAACCATCCGGTTGACCGTGATCCGGTCTGCGGATTTACAGGAGTGATTGACGATGTGTGCCCGAGATGCGGACGTCATGAAGGCGAGGCAGTATCTATTGAACGATTGAATGAACTTCGGAAAAAATATCCGGATATCCCGGTATATTTTGATCCGAATCACTAATAAAAAGGAGATGTTTGTTATGGCAGGAAGAGTATTACCTGAAAACGGAATGGTTGGGGGAGACGTAAAGTTTGACAGAATCCGTCGGATTACCGGATATCTGGTAGGCACGACCGATCGTTTCAACAATGCGAAGAGAGCGGAGGAAAGGGATCGTGTTAAACACAGCCTGTCCTAAGTTACGTATTGCCGGGACTGTTCAGGATTCTATCGTGGATGGCCCCGGCATCCGATTTGTCATCTTCACCCAGGGATGTCCCCATCACTGCCCCGGATGTCATAATCCCCAGACACACGACTTTGCAGGGGGATATGAGGTGAACTCAGAAGAGCTGATTCAGAAGATGGAGGAAAATCCCCTTTTGTCGGGAGTAACCTTTTCCGGAGGGGAACCCTTCTGCCAGGCAGAGGCGCTGGTTCCCATTGCAGAGGCAGTGAAAGCCGCCGGAAAACATCTGATGGTTTATACCGGATACTTATATGAGCAGCTGCTCGCTATGAAAGATCCATTTGTACAGCGGCTTTTGAAACTGGCCGACGTGCTGGTGGATGGTCCTTTCATTCTTGCGGAGCGGAATCTGACCTTACAGTACCGTGGAAGTGAAAATCAAAGGGTCATTGACCTGAAAAAAACAAAAGAAGCCGGAGAGATTGTTCTCTACCGGAGCGAATATGAAGAACTGGAAGACTGCTGGTAACATGGCAGTCTTCTTTTTTTCTTTCCGTCCTTTCTCTTTTTACATTTCTTTACATTTTACAGATTTACTTTACATAGTTTTGCGACCTTTTTTACGTGAAGCAGATAGTATATTTTACATCCACAGACTAGAATTGTCCAAGGAAGGAGAGAGATATGCAGACATTAGTAAATCGAAAAAACCTGAAACATGCGGCAGTCGTTCTGCTGTTCGTACTTCCCGCATTCATCCCATTATTTATTTTCTGGCTTTATCCGATCGGCCGTTCTATCTGGCTTAGTTTTACAGACTGGGATTTTATGACACCAGAATATCATTTTGTGTGGTTTAAGAACTATCAGGCCCTGCTCAAAGACAGTCGTTTTTATGCGGCTCTCTGGAACACCATCATTTTCACGGCAGGTACATTGATTCCGACCATTGCAGGTGGACTGGGACTGGCACTTCTGCTTCGGAAAAATTTTAAAGGAAGCGGATTTTTCAAATTTGTCCTGTTTTCCCCATGGATCACACCGACCGTTGCCATTTCCATTGTATGGACCTGGATTTTCAGGGAGGATGGAGGTCTTGCCAATGCAGTTCTTGGTATCTTTGGACTTCCTGCACTGAAATGGATCAGCAGTTCCCAGACAGCTATGCTGTCGGTCATCATCGTAACAGTCTGGAAGAGTCTTGGATATGCTATGATTTTTTATCTGTCCGCGCTGGAAAAAGTACCAGTAGAATATTATGAAGCAAGCAGCCTGGACGGAGCAAAGCCATTGCGGCAGTTTTTGGATATGACACTCCCAAGCATTTCACCGACGACTTTTTTCCTGATGATTATTACCATGGTCAATTCCCTGCAGGCTTATGATCAGATTCAGATTCTGACCCAGGGCGGACCAAGCGGAAGTACCCGGACACTGCTGTATATGTATTATCAGCTGGGATTTGAAGAATTCAAGATGGGACAGGCAACCTCTGTTGCAGTCATCATGATAGTGATTACCGTTCTTCTTTCCCTGATACAGTTTGTGGCATCCAAACGATGGGTACATTACTAGGAGGAGCATATGAAAAAGAAAACAATCTCTCCCGTAGATTTAGCAGGGAGGACAGCCAAATTTACAGTGCTCATACTGGTCAGCCTTTTTACGGCATTCCCGTTTTTATGGATGATTTTAAGTGCACTGAAAACAAAAACGGAGATTATGGATGTATCGGCCTTTTTTCCATCCACTCCTCAATGGAGCAATTTTATTTCCGTTGTCTTTCAGTCCCCGCTGTCCTCCTACATCTGGAACAGCTTGCTGGTTTCCGTGATTGTGGTGGCACTTCAGATCTTCACCGGAGCCCTTCTGGCTTATGCCATGGTATTTCTGGAGTTTAAGGGACGAAACCTTTTATTTCTGATTGTAATGGGAACTTATATGCTGCCGGTAGCAGCAACCTATATTCCTAGTTACATTATTTTGTCAAAATGGAATCTTCTGAATACATTGACCGGCCTGGTGATCTCCAGTACAGTCAGTATCTTTGGAATTTTCCTGCTGCGTCAGGCATTTATGCAGGTGCCAAAGGGACTGATTGAGGCGGCCAGAATTGACCGGGCCAGTCATTTCCGGATTCTCTGGGAAATTGTATGTCCCATGACAAAATCATCTTTTATTACATTTGGTTTGATGAGCTTTATTTCAACATATAACAACTACATGTGGCCATCCCTGATTACTAATGACAATACCAAATATCTGGTATCCCAGGGACTTCGAAGTTTCTTTATCGAAGGAGGTGCCTACGGAACGGAGTGGGCACTGGTAATGGCGGGAAGTGCACTGATTGTGGTGCCGCTTCTGATTTTGTTTGCATTTACACAGAAATGGTTCATCAACGGTATCGGTGGAGACACCGGAATGAAAGGCTGATGCGAAACGCACAGCAGACTATCCTGAGGAGGAAATGAAAAAATGAAGAAAAAAATGGTATGTATGATGCTGGTATCTGCAATGTTGGCAGCAGCAATGACAGGATGCGGAAATGCATCCGAAGCTACTGGAGAAGCAGAGACTGCGAATACAACAGGCGACACCGCAGTGGCAGACAACAGCCAGGATACGGCATCTGGCACACCGGTAGAGGTAGAATTCTGGTATTCCGGCGGAAAGACAGCAGTTGGTGTGATTCAGGAGATTGTAGACAGCTTCAATGAGTCCCAGAGCCAGTATCATGTATCTACTGTAACCCAGGCAGATTATGATGAGACCTATCAGAAGCTGCAGGCAGGTATTGCCGGAAATGCAGCTCCGGATCTGGTGCTTCTGAATGTGGAGGCGGCAAGAAATCTGGACAGCAAGAGTCTGCTGGCAAATCTTCAGTCCATGATCGATGCAGACAGTGAGTTCCAGAAAGATAACTATTTATCTGTGTTTTATGATCAGGGTGTAGATGATGCAAATGTAGTATTCGGTCTTCCGGCCTATGGAACTACACAGGTGATGTACTATAACAAAGCCGCTTTTGAAGAGGCAGGCATCCATGCAGATGATATCAAGACCTGGGCAGATCTGGCAGATGCCGCACAGAAGATCAAAGCAACCGGCAATTACGAGTATGGCTGGGAGCCAATGTGGGGTGCAGATAACATGATCGATGCTGCATTCAGCAATGGTGCAAAGATTTTCAGTGATGACGGTACGCAGGTAACCATTAATACTCCGGAGTGGGTAGATGTATGGGAGTCTTTCCGTACCTGGATCCATGATGATAAAACTATGGCTATTCATTCCGGCGGACAGGGCTGGGAGTACTGGTATGCAACCATCGATGATGTCATTGCAGGAAAAGCAGGCGGATACACCGGTTCTTCAGGAGATCAGGCAGACCTTGATTTCAGTATTGTGGCAGCAATAGAACAGCCGGCATGGAGCAGTGAAACTTCCTCCGCACCGATGGCTGAGACCAAGACTTTAAGTGTTCTGGAAGGTTCTTCCGATGAAGAAAAACAGGGTGCCTTTGAATTTATCAAATACTTCACAAACGCTGATAATCAGGCAAAATGGACCATGTCTACCGGTTATGTAGCAGTTAACCAGCAGATCAATGACAATGCAGATTATCAGGCTTATGTAGAAGAGAATCCGCAGGCAGCAGTACCTTTTGCACAGGCTGCTCATGGAACAGTATATCCCTACGATCCGACGAACGGAGCTATCAAGGATGCCCTGAAAGTAGCAGCTGATAAAGTGGAGATTGATGGAATTGATGCCAAGACTGCACTTGATGAGGCCCAGGCAACCGCTCAGGCAGCCCTTGATGAGGCACTTGGTAAATAGTGATGAAGAAAACACTTACCTTTCATATAGAGGAAAAGGCAGAGACGTTACAGGAGGGGACCTTCAAGGTCCCTTCCGGCTGTCTGACTCTCACTTTTGTTCATGATCTGGATGAAGCATTCGCATTTCTCGTATTTTTGCTGATCCGTGATCCGCAGGGAAATCTCCGGCTGCAGAAGCAGCTGGCCCATGGGGAACCTGTGATTTCCCTGGGTCAGAATGGCATGGATACGACGATTGGCGGTGTTCCGGGTCCTATTCCTGGAGGAGAATGGACGGTACAGGTCTGTCTTTTTGCGGAACATCTGGATCGGATTATGAATGGAAAAAAAGTATGCTTTTCGGTCACTGTCTCAGATGAAAAAGCAAAGATTACGGAACAGATCGGTCCGCATGTCTGGACCAGGGGTTCTTTTGCTTATGAAAAATATGAATATGACCGATTATATAAGAAAGCATGCCGCTGGTATAAAGGAGATTTTCATACCCATACCCGTCTTTCCGATGGCAAAGAAACTACATGGAATGCTACCCGAAAAGCAGAAAAGGATGAACTGGATTATTATGTACCAACGGAGCATAACGTAGTGCATACGGGCTGGCAGGACACAGATGTGATGATTTTGCCTGGGGTAGAGATGACCACAATACTCGGTCATGCCAACCTCTTTGGACTGACTGGCCGGCCGGAAGGATTAAGCGGTATTCTTAGTGATAAAGAGTCGGAAAAGCTGGAGATGGATATCGAAGCTATGATCCAGGAGTGCAGGGAAAAGGGCTGGCTTTTCAGTGTGAACCATCCGTTCCTCTATATCTGGAAGTGGCTTTATGGTGACCTGAAACTGGCAGATATGAACTGCCTTGAGATTATAAATGATCCGACTTATGCGGCAGACGAAAAAGCCCATGCGGAGGAAGCCAATCAGAAAGCGGTATATTTGTCTGATCTTTTGTGGGCAGATGGATACCGGATCTGTGCAGTAGGTGGAAGTGATTCCCATAATCTTCTGGAAGAGCGATATGGAGATGCCATGGAACCATCGGTACCGGGAGATCCTGCAACCTATGTTTACATGGATGGGATGTCACCGGAACATCTGCTGAATGCATTGAAAGCATGCCATGTCTATGTGACGAGGCACTGTTCTGTAGAAAATGTTCTGGAAGCAGATGGACGGCCTGTCCTGTTTGGAGATCAACTGCCCTACCGTACAGGAGAGATTCGGTATGAGTTCCGGTTCCTGGGACTTTCTGAAGAACCGGATGTATTTTTTATAGAGAATGGAGAACGGCATTCATGCAGCTCTGTCATGAAAAAGGACGGCATTTACAGGGTGAAAGGAACGATCAAACTGAGCCGCTGCGATTATACCTGGATACGGTTTGGTGCAGAGACAAAAGACGGTCAGTTTTTATTTTATGCAAATCCGGTAACGACCGGATGCAAAACAGAACATAAGTTCATAACATTTGAAGAGGTGAAAACCTGTCTGGAAGGATGCTGGAAAGATGATCAAAGGAATTCTTTTTGATAAGGATGGAACACTGATTGATTTTTATAAAGTATGGGGAACTGCCGCCGGACCGGTCATGGACCGGCTTTTGGCAGGCTGCCATATGGGAGAACGTGAATTCCTAAAAAAAGAACTGTTAGAAAGACTGGGTATTCATGATTCGGAGATCGACCCGGAAGGAGCATTCGCGTGGATGACATATCGGGAGATTACGGACGTGATCTGGAATTTTCTGAAAGAGGAACATCCGGAACTGCTGCCGAAAAAGCAGGAGTTACTGGGAAAAGTACAGAATGAATTTTACACAGAAGTAGTGGAAAAAAGAAGGGATTATCCGGTGTTTACAGAAGTGAAGGAACTATTCCGGAAGCTGACAGAAGAATATGGTGTGAAGGTAGGGCTGGCGACAACAGATACCTATGCCTCTGCCAGAGCATGTATGGACTGCCTGGATGCGTCCGGATATGTGACTTTCTGGGGAACGGATGATGGGACCCTTCCGGTAAAGCCGGATGGAAAACTGGTGGAACTGGCTGCAGAAAGCTGGAATATAAAACCGGAAGAACTCCTGATGGTGGGGGACACCCCCAATGATATGAGATTTGCACATAACGGACATGCATTTGCAATTGGCGTTTTAAGCGGTACCGGAAAGATACATCATATGGAATGCGTGGCTGATGATCTGATAGAGTCTGTTGCAGAACTTCCTGCATGGCTGGAAGAAAAAAGAGGAGAAAAAAATGGCAGAAATTGAATTAAAACATGTATGTAAAACCTATGAAAACGGATTTGAGGCCGTGAAGGATTTTAATCTGAAGATTGCAGATAAAGAATTTATCATTTTCGTAGGACCATCAGGGTGCGGAAAATCTACGACGCTTCGTATGATTGCAGGTCTTGAGGATATTTCCGGAGGAGAACTCTATATCGATGGGGTGAAAATGAATGATGTCAGTGCCAGTGACAGGGATATTGCCATGGTATTTCAGAATTATGCACTTTATCCCCATATGTCGGTGCGGAAAAATATTGCCTACAGCTTAAAAATCCGGGGTGAGAAAAAAGATGTCATCGAGCAGAAGGTGCAGGAGGCTGCAGAAATTCTGGGGCTGAAAGAAGTGCTGGACCGGAAGCCAGGACAGTTATCAGGAGGACAGAAACAGCGTGTGGCCATGGGAAGAGCCATTGTCCGAAATCCGAAAGTCTTTCTGATGGATGAGCCGCTGTCCAACCTGGATGCTAAATTAAGAGGACAGATGCGTGTGGAAATTGCAAGTCTCCATCATCGTCTGGAGAGTACTTTTATTTATGTGACTCATGATCAGACAGAAGCCATGACACTTGGAACCAGGATTGTGGTTATGAAAGACGGTGTTGTACAACAGGTAGATACGCCGCAAAATCTCTTTCGTTATCCGGCAAACCAGTTTGTGGCCGGATTTATCGGAACACCGCCCATGAATTTTATGGAGGGTGTATTTGATTATAAGAACCAGCAGCTTGCTGTCCGGACTAATGACGGAATTGCGATTCCCCTGACAGAAGAGAAAGTAAAACATGCGCTGGAGCGGGCGGACGTGGCCGGAAAAGCAGTGGTAGCGGGAATCCGTCCGGAGCATCTGCGTCTTCTGAAAGACGGAGAGGAAGAGACGGCTTTTATTTCAGGTGAGGTGGATGTCTACGAAATGCTTGGTTCCGAGGCAATTGTCTATGTCAAACAGCCGGGAAATGAAAACCGGATTATTGCAAAAGTGGATGCGGATACACATCTGAAGCCGGGTGATCGTATTCGTCTGGCATTTGACCTTGAAAAAGTTCATGTGTTTGACAAACTGACCGGGCAGACGATTACAAACTAGTTATCATGAGGAGGAGCTTAATGCCTTATTTATTGCTCGCAATTGCCATCGGGTCAGAGATTGTAGCCACAACATTTCTGAAATATTCAGAAGGATTCAGCCGTCTCATACCAACATTGATTTGTGCTGTATTCTATCTGATTTGTCATGTGACATTTGGAAAAACGGTTATGAAACTGAATCTTGGAATGGCATATGCAATCTGGTGCGGTGTGGGTATTGTAGTAACCACACTGATTTCAGCAGTTGTTTTCAGAGAAAAAGTCAGCACTTTAGGGATTTTTGGAATTGTATGCATTATGATTGGGTGCGTGATTTTAAATATGAATGGAACCGGTCGATGACTGGTTCTTTTTTGCTGAAAGGAATGAGCAGGTTGAAATCGTCAATTTCGATTAAAATTTCACAAAATCTTACAAAATGATCTGGACGAAATGAAAAATTTGTGAGAAAATAAATCTATATGAGGTCTCCTGTCCAAAGACCTGATATGATTATTTGAAAGGAGTTTCAAACAAATGATTTATTCACGTGAAGTAGAAGAAATGTGTCCGGTAGCTCAGGGTGTACATCATGGTGCTGCTCCGATTCCGGAGGAAGCAAAATGGGTACAGGCTAAGGAAGTAAAAGATATTTCCGGTTTTACCCATGGTGTGGGCTGGTGTGCTCCGCAGCAGGGTGCTTGTAAACTTTCCCTGAACGTAAAAGAAGGTATCATCCAGGAGGCTCTTGTTGAGACGATCGGATGTTCCGGTATGACCCATTCTGCAGCTATGGCAGCAGAGATTCTTCCGGGTCTGACCGTTATGGAAGCACTTAACACTGACCTTGTATGCGATGCTATTAACACCGCTATGAGAGAGCTGTTCCTTCAGATCGTTTACGGACGTTCCCAGTCCGCATTCTCTGAGGATGGACTTCCGGTTGGTGCTGGCCTTGAGGACCTTGGAAAAGGCCTTCGTTCCCAGGTTGGTACTATGTACGGTACTCTGAAAAAAGGACCTCGTTATCTGGAGATGGCAGAGGGCTATGTAACCGGTATTGCACTGGATGCAGACGATCAGATCATTGGATACCAGTTCGTATCTCTTGGAAAAATGACTGACTTTATCAAAAAAGGCGACGATCCGAACACTGCATGGGAGAAAGCAAAAGGTCAGTATGGCCGTGTTGCAGATGCAGTCAAGATCATTGACCCGCGTAAAGAGTAATTCTGGGAGGTAAACGAAAATGGCATTATTTGAATCATATGAGAGACGTATTGATAAAATCAACGCTGTTCTGAACAGCTACGGCATTGCTTCTATCGAAGAAGCTGAGAAGATCACCAAAGACGCTGGTCTTAATGTATACGATCAGATCAAAGGCATTCAGCCGATCTGTTTCGAGAATGCTTGCTGGGCTTACACTGTAGGTGCAGCTATTGCAATCAAAAAAGGATGCCGCAAAGCAGCAGATGCAGCAGCAGCAATCGGTGAGGGACTTCAGGCTTTCTGTATTCCGGGATCCGTTGCAGACACCCGTAAGGTAGGTCTGGGACATGGTAATCTTGGAAAGATGCTCCTTGAGGAGGAGACCGAGTGCTTCGCATTCCTGGCTGGACACGAGTCCTTCGCAGCAGCTGAGGGTGCAATCGGTATCGCTGAGAAAGCAAACAAAGTTCGTCAGAAACCGCTTCGTGTTATCCTGAACGGTCTTGGAAAAGACGCAGCACAGATCATTTCCCGTATCAACGGATTTACTTTCGTTGAGACTGAGTATGATCCGTACACCAACGAGGTAAAAGAGGTTTCCCGTAAATCTTACTCCGAGGGACTTCGTGCAAAAGTTAACTGCTACGGCGCTAACAGCGTTCCGGAAGGTGTTGCAATCATGTGGAAAGAGAACGTAGACGTTTCCATTACCGGTAACTCTACCAACCCGACCCGTTTCCAGCATCCGGTAGCAGGTACATATAAGAAAGAAAGACTGGAAGCAGGAAAGAAATACTTCTCCGTTGCATCCGGCGGTGGTACCGGACGTACTCTGCATCCGGACAATATGGCAGCAGGACCGGCTTCCTACGGAATGACCGATACTCTTGGCCGTATGCACTCTGATGCACAGTTTGCAGGTTCTTCTTCCGTTCCGGCTCACGTAGAGATGATGGGTCTGATCGGCGCAGGTAACAACCCGATGGTTGGTATGACTGTTGCAGTTGCAGTTTCTGTTGAGGAAGCAGCACAGGCTGGTAAATTCTAAAAAATATTTTTTAACTAAGAAGGGGAGCCATTATGGCTCCCTTTTCTGTCTTCTTATGGGGTGATACTATGAAACGAAAATTGATTCTGATAGCAGCTGCAATTTTGATTGTCTTATTGGCAATTGCTGTTATTTCTATTCTGGCACAGACACCGATGCCAATAGGCTGAAGGAAATACGGGAGGTGAGTCATTATGTGGTTTATTTTTGCTTTGCTGTCTGCTGTGTTTGCGGCACTTACATCAATCCTGGCAAAGATTGGTATTGATGGTGTGAATTCAAACCTTGCAACCGCAATTCGGACCATTGTAGTTCTTGTTATGGCGTGGGGAATGGTTTTTCTTACGAAAGCTCAAAATACAATAACAGAAATCAGTATCAAAAGCTGGCTATTCCTGATCCTTTCGGGTCTGGCAACGGGTGCATCATGGTTATGCTATTATTACGCGCTGCAGATTGGAGACGTATCGAAAGTTGTACCGATTGATAAACTTAGTGTCATCATTACACTGCTGCTCGCATTTGTCTGCCTGCATGAGCAATTTACAGTAAGATCGGTCATAGGATGCATCCTGATTGGAGCAGGAACATTGCTGATGGCAGTATAAAAACAGGAGGTAAACCGAATTATGACAGAAAGAGAAAAGGCTCAAAAAGGGTATTTGTATGATGCAAATTATGATCCGGAAATTATAGAAGAAGAAACGCGATGCGCTGATCTGTGTTATGAATTCAATCAGTGTAGACCATCCGATACAAAAAAACAGAAAGAATTGTTGACGAAAATTCTCGGAAGTATGAAGGAAAATCCGGTTATTACCGCACCGTTTTATTGTGATTATGGGTTCAATATTTCGATTGGGAAAAATTTTTATACCAACCATAATGTAACGATACTGGATGGAGCGAAGGTTACGTTTGGAGATAATGTATTCATTGCTCCTAACTGTGTATTTTCTACAGCCGGGCATGCAATAGACAGTGAGCAAAGAAGCCGGGGGCTGGAAATTGCATTGCCGATTACTGTGGGGGATAATGTATGGATTGGAACTAATGTATCCGTATTGCCCGGCGTGACAATAGGAAATAATACAATTATTGGTGCCGGAAGTGTCGTCAATAAGAACATTCCGGAAGGTGTAATTGCGGCAGGCAATCCCTGTAAAGTGATTCGTAAAATAACAGAAGAAGATAAGAAAAAGTATCCTGTGTGGGAATGATTGTTAAACCGTGGAACAAAACAGAAAATCAGTGAGTGGGTAAAATCTTTATAAACAATAGAGATTTGGAGGGACACAGATTTGACAAAGGAGTATGATTGTATGAAGAAGAAAAACATAATTGCGATATGTGCTGTATTAGTTATTTTAGGCATGGCAATAGTCCTTGTATTGACTGAAAATAGAGGAAATGTATCAAATGTCAATCGTGTTGTTGGTTACTCCGCCCTCTATGGTGAAAATTCAATCAATGAAGCATTTGATGTCATAGAGAAAAAATTTGCAAAAGACTTTGAAGGTTGTACACTTACTGAACTTCGCTATGACAAGGATGTTGAAAACAGATTTGCAGAAGAAATTGAGAAGTATCGAAAAGAAAATAATCAAGAACTTATTGTGGTATTATCAACCTTTGATACGGACAAAAAAGGTGGAGATGGTGGGTTCAATCCTAATGATACATACACCAACTGGCAATGGCATTTAGTGAAAACGGCAGATAAAAAGAGTTGGAAAATAATCAATTGGGGTTATTAATCAATTTCCAGGTTGATGAGGAGGTAGTACATGGAAAAGAAAACAAAGTAGGAGAGAGGTAAATACACCATGAATTTGAAAAAAGTTCATCATATTGCCATTATTGGGAGCAACTATGAGCAATCAAAGCACTTTTATGTGGATCTGTTAGGTTTTTCTATTATTCGAGAAAATTACAGACCGGAACGTGATGATTACAAAATTGATCTTCAACTCGATGATATGGAATTAGAACTTTTTATCATCAAAAATTGTCCGAAGCGCCCCAGTTATCCAGAGGCTTATGGTCTCCGGCATCTTGCTTTTGCTGTAGACTCGGTCGATAATACCGTAAGAGAATTGAATAAAAGGGGCATCATAACTGAGCCGATTAGACTTGATATTTACACAGGCAAAAGAATGACATTCTTTTATGACCCTGACAATCTACCCTTGGAAATTCACGAATAAAGTATTGCAGTTAAAAGATGTGCCTTGTTTTCGAGCTGTGCATGACGAGCGCGTCGAGAGATCCTATCTCCATCATTGAACAGATGATGCCGCTTTGATAGGACGGAAAACTTGATGGGCAGAGCATGGCCCTTGCCTTTATACATCACAGGAAGGAGGACAACCCATTTTGTTCTCCACTGTACCGCAGAGTTGGACGAGGAGCTGTTTGAGTGGGTCAGTCAGGCGTATCAGTTTACACAGATCAAATGAGGGCAGAAAGAGCGACGTAGGTGCGCTCTTTAGCAATACGATTCAGTGTGGTATACTGAGAGGAACCACTCGGAATTTGCACAATTCTTGAATTCAACACAAACTGCCATCAGTGTTGTTCCGTTGCTCGTTCTTTGCTGGTATCATAGGACCATCAAATGAAGGAGGCAACAAGCCATGAATACAGATAAAATCTATGCAGAATAACTCGCAAACGAATATGCACCCAAGGACACCACCAAGGTGGTCGCTCTTCGCAAGCTGGATACAAAAAATTGGACAAGACTTTCGACTTGTCCAACTTTTACATTTGTAAATTTGATGTAACGACTTCGGATGCCATATTGACATTCTCGATATTCGAGTATATACTATGAGCATGAAACTCGATTATCGAGAATACAGGGAGGTGAGATCGTGGCAAGAGCAAAATTTCAAACATTGACGGAGCAAATGTTTTACACTCTGCTTTGTCTGAAAGACGAATGTTATGGCATGGATATTCTCGACAAAGTTCCAGCCATGACCAATCAGCGTGTCAGCGTTGGCTCTGGCACACTCTATACTCTGTTAGAGCAGTTTTTGGATGCCAAGATGATTCGGGAAACCAAAGTGGAAGGTCGCAGACGCAGTTATATCCTTACAGACAAAGGAAAAGATATGTTGGATAAAGAGTGCGCTCGCCTGACTGCACAATTAGCCGATTACCATTTGATCTTTGGGAGGGAAGAAGATGAAAAATAGAAAGCGTCGAGTAGAACTGTTGTCTTTTTATGACCACGTTGGCATTAGCCGTCACCTTGAAAAAATGGCTGCGAAAGGTTGGATGCTTGAAAAGATTACAAACTTGGGCTGGGTTTATCGCCGGATTGAGCCGAAGCAACTTCACTTCACAGTTTCCTACTATTCCAAAGCATCTGAATTTGACCCTGAGCCAACGGAGGATCAGAAAACATTTTATGATTTCTGCGCTCATACGGGCTGGCAGCTTGCTTGCTCCTCAGCTCAGTTGCAGATTTTTTATAATGAGCGGGAGAATCCCACGCCTATCGAGACGGATGCTAAGTTGGAGGTACAGGCTATCCATGCTTCCGCAAAGAAAAGTTTCATACCGGCATATCTTGCCTTGCTCGTGATTGCACTATTGAATGGTGGACTGTTCGTATCTGGTATCATGGGTGACCCAATCAAAGCATTGTCCAGTCCATCCCGTCTGTTTTCCGGCTTCGCGTTTCTCGTACTTGCGATAATCTGCCTTGTGGAATTGATCTGCTATTTCGGCTGGTTTCACAAAGCAAAAGCTGCTGCGGAATATGGCGAGTTTTTGAAAACACCTCATACTGCAACATTTCAAAAAATTATCATGGCAGTTATCCTGCTTGGGGCATTGTACTGGATCATCAGCTACATTATACTCGGTAGCCCTTTTGAACGCTGGGTTGCGGTTCTGATGTGTATTTATATGCCAGCCTTGTTTGCCATCGTCAATGCGGTAAAGCAATTCTTGAAGCAGAAAAAAGCTGCAAGAGGTGTAAATCGGACTGTCACAATGCTGAGTAGTTTTGTCCTTGCGTTTGCAATGATGGCTCTCATAACGTTTGGCACTCTCTATGCGTCCAGTCACGGAGTTTTCAGGGAAAAGAATGAGGAAACGTATAAGCACGGTGGAATTACATGGGTAATCCATCATGATAATATCCCATTGACTGTGGAGGACTTGCTCGGCGCGGACAACTATGAGTACATCAAAGAGCGAACAGGCAGTATGTCATTTATGCTGGGACAATTCACTATGTCTCAATATCCTCGTTTTGATGAAGAAAACTATGCCGACATTCCACAACTGGAATACACGCTTACCGAAGTTCGTATCCCGGCACTTTACAATCTATGCAAAAACCGATTGATTTACGAGCAGGAAGAACTCTACCCACTTGATAAGCATGAGTATAAAGCGGAGGACGGAAAGGCATGGGGTGCGAATGAAGCCTATCGACTCTACGACCTTGAATATGGTGTGGAAAACAAATACTTGCTTTGCTACGATAATCTGCTTGTCGAAATTGATTTTGACTGGGAACCTACCGCAGCACAAAAAGCTGTTGTCAGTGAAAAATTAGGAAGTCTGAAATAAGGGAATGTCATAAACACAGCGGCAATCGTCGGTAGCTTTTGCTATTGACGATTGCCGCCCGCTTCTGTTATATTGGATTTGTTAGGTAAATGGATGCCCCCCTTTCACACCTGATTGTATTTTCATAGTTTGGTCATTCCATTCTGCCACAAATGAGCTGACCATCGTTGTAATAGCGAGGACTTGAAAGTCCTCGCTATTAGCATACATCGTCCGATGAAGCTTTAGAGCTTATGAGGGATAACTGCTCAGAGCTTCGAGACTTAGCGATTATTGATATGCTGGCTTCAACAGGTATGCGTGTTGGCGAAATGGTACTGCTTAACCGAAGCGATATTGATTTCAATGAGAGAGAATGTATCGTGTTCGGTAAAGGCAGTAAGGAACGAGTAGTCTATTTTGACGCTCGCACAAAGATACATTTGCAGAACTATTTGGAGAGCAGGACGGATGACAATCCGGCGTTGTTTGTGTCGTTGAAATCACCACACGAAAGGTTGAAAATCGGTAGCGTTGAAGTTCGTCTTAGAGAATTTGGAAAGCAATTAGGAATTAACAAGTATGGTATAAAGTGGAGGGTAGGGGCAATCTCACCCTGTATCCCGTAAATATTCGAGTTGAAAAAGAAACAAAGTGTTTTTTTGAGGAAGGTGATTAGGTGAATGATCAATTCATACAAGGAGTCATATTCGATTGGAATAGAATTGATAACGATAGTTATATAAAGAGAATTGAGGCTTTTAAGGGGATTGAAAAACTTGATTTCAATAAATCAATCACCTTTTTTGTCGGAGAAAATGGCAGTGGTAAATCAACTTTATTGGAGGCACTTGCCGTAGCACATGGTTTTAATCCTGAGGGAGGAACAAAGAATTATGCTTTTTCTACGCATGATACCCATTCAGAGTTGTGTGATGCGATAAGAATTTCTAAAGGCTATCGGAGGGAAAAGTATGGATATTTTCTCAGGGCCGAAAGTTTTTATAATGTTGCAACCCAGGAAGAAGAATATGCAGATATTACACATCCTTCCGCTAAATATCATGAAAAATCACATGGAGAGAGTTTTCTCGCATTGGCACAGAATTATCTGTATCCAAATGGTTTGTATCTTTTTGACGAGCCGGAAGCTGCGTTGTCACCGCAGAGACAGCTTACATTATTGATACAAATATATAAGTGTGCAAAAGAGGGAGCACAGTTTATTATAGTTACGCATTCGCCGATTTTGCTGGGAATACCTGATGCAGATATCTATTGTTTTGATAATGGACGCATACATCTGTGCGAATACGAGGATACAGAGAGTTACCAGATAACAGAAATGTTTATAAACAACAGGCAGATGCTGTTGGATAGATTACTAACAGATTAGGTAATAAAGAAATGGAGAATAATCGTTTTGATTAGAAAGCTGCAGAATGTAGATATAAATAAGGTTGTGGACATATGGTTAAAGACGAATCTGGAAGCACATGATTTTATTCCTGGACAATACTGGACCAGTAATTATGAAGCCGTGAAGAAAATGCTGCCACAGGCAGAAGTTTATGTGTATGAAGATAATAAAATAATTCAAGGCTTTGTAGGCGTACGAGATGAATATATAGAAGGTATTTTTGTTTCAGATAAAATGAAGTCTCATGGTATAGGCAAAGCTTTGCTGGATTATATCAAGGATAAAAAAGCCAGATTACAGCTAAACGTGTATCAGAAAAATGTCAGGGCAATGTCTTTTTACCAAAGAGAAGGGTTCACGATTCAGTCTGAAGGGCTGGATGAATTTACTGGAGAAAAAGAATATGTAATGGAGTGGAATAGTTGAAATGAAGATTTGTAAGGCAGAGATGCTTTTTGATAAAACTCTTTCCAGAAAATTGCATGAATACAAAGATGTCTGCCGTTTAATGAAAACTGCATTTCCCCAGAATGAGTAGATACCGATGTGGTTGTCTTGTTAATCAGGCAAAATTATGCTAAGCTAAAATAAATATTGGAACTTATTTTATATAAAGGGGTCAATACTGAATATGAAATATCATTTACCGGATCGAATAGTAAGGGAACTGTGTTCTTTTGCACAAAAGTATGCTGTCACGAAAATCGTACTGTTTGGCTCCCGCGCACGGGGTACGAACACAGAAAGAAGCGATGTCGATATCGCAATATACGGTGGAGATTTTGATAGCTTTTATTGGGATGTAAAGGAAAATATACATTCGCTCCTGATGTTCGATGTGGTACAGGCGGATGCATCAATTTCCGATGAATTAAAAAAAGAAATAGAGAAGGATGGCGTGGTGCTTTATGAAAAAGCTTGATAACTTCATAAACTGTCTGGCGGTGCTAGCAAATGCTGATTTTAAGATAGCGGAAACAAATGATATATATCGAACAGGAATTATTGGACAATTTAATCTTACTTTCGAACTTGCATGGAAAGCCTTACAGGAAATCATGAGAATGCATGGTATAGAAGAAACTTCGACCGGATCGCCGCGTGAAATTCTACAACTTGCTTATAAAATAGGATTTATCAGTGATTCGGAAGTATGGTTGCTTATGCTAAAAAAGAGAAATACTTCTGTCCATATATACAATGAAGATGAAGTGGACGAAATGATTCTGTTGATACGCGATAGTTTTATTCCTGCTTTTACCGCTCTTAAAGATACGTTAGTGAAGAAGCTGGATGAAGCGGAAAGTAGCTGGATATAAGAGGCTATCACATTTAAATGATCTCAATGATATAAGTGGATGTACGGAAATGAGAATATACATCCACTTATTTTTGTTTTATAGTTGTTGCAGGAAAATCGGAATTTCTTGGGAGGAATATATATGGTTGGAAGAATTTATCACGTTGGATTAACAGTTTCTGATTTGGATCGCTCGATTGCTTTCTACAGAGACATCCTTGGACTTGAATTTCAAGGAGAAATTTTTATGGAAGGCGAAGAAACAGATAGAATGTTTCGTAGAGCAAATTGCAAAGCAAGAGTTGCTTATTTGAATGGCTCCAAGGCTATTGAGGCACCGCCAGTTGAACTGATTCAGTTTGTAGACAATAAAGTAAATCAAATTCAATCAGATTTGTTTACGACATCTATCTCAGAAGTATGTTTCTGCACGGATGACATAGATTCTGCCTACAAAATCCTGATTGAAAATCATGTGGAGTGCTTGTCTGAACCACAGTATTTCGATTTCAGGGCTGATGGATTCGGGGAAAGCAGAGCGTTTTATTTCAGAGACCCGGATGGCATCATCCTTGAAATGATGCAACCGTTATAAAAGGGCAATAAACAAAATCGGAATTTGTGGAGGAGAGTAATTTGCTGGTATTAAATAAATTAGAGCGGTTGCTAACGGTATGCTTTAAACCCAAAGAAAATTATACGAGGAGTGAATTATTAAAAGTCAATGAAAAATGACAATAAAAAAACACTAAAGAAATTGGCAATCCTTGTAATAGGTTCTATAATTGCGGCTTATGGAATTACACTTGCACTGTATGCTGGATTTGGCGGAGCTACGCTTGCGGTGCTGTGGCAGGGGATTGCAAGAACATTTCACATAAGCATTGGCACAGCATCTTTTGTTGTAGCATTGGGAATGATTTTGTTTGCGCTCATATACGATAAAAGTCAGATTCATATAGGAACTGTGTTGTACCAGATTGTATACAGTACCTGTGTAGATTTGTTTGCTAACTGCCATATTTACAGTACCTATAAGTGGATCAATTTTTTAATTATGTTGTTAGGAGTGGTTTTGTTTGCTGTCGGAACAGGACTATATGCGTCGGCATCCCTTGGTAGAGGCTCCTATGAGGCAGTCACTTTTGCTTTAGCAGAAAAAAATCACTGGCAGATTAAATTTGTCCGAATGGCATTGGATATTTTGGTTGTTGTTACAGGTGTTTTGTTTGGCGGAAAGTTTGGTGTATGCACGCTTATTACAGTTATCATTTCAGGCCCAATTATCCAATTTGTTAATGCGAAAGCAAAACAAGTTTTAAAGATATGATAGTAAAGAAACTTACAACTTCCAGTTTTTGAAACTGAGAAATCGGAAGTTGTATCAGCATAAGAAGGAGAATAATATCATGTTCAGAACAATTCGTAAAAAGAAAAATGAAATCAGCACCGACGCGGTAAAGACTCTTTTGCAGTCCAGCCGACGTGGCGTTCTTGCCGTAAATGGAGATGACGGATATCCCTATGCAATTCCTATCAACTATGTCTACGATGACGATGCACAGAAAATTTATTTTCATGGAGCACGTGCAGGCCATAAAGTAGATGCACTGCATGCCTGTGACAAAGTATGTTTCACGGTATATGGAAATGAAACCATCAAAGAAGAAGATTGGGCACCGTTTGTGCAGAGCGTTGTGGTATTCGGCAGATGTCACCTCGTAGAATCTGGTGCAAGAGCAACAACTCTGTTAAAACGATTTGCAATGAAATACTATCCCAGCGAACAGTTAGTTGATGAGGAAATTGCCCACGCAGGAAAGGCTGTGCAAATTTTTGAAATAGAAGTGGAGAACCTCAGCGGCAAGGAAATACAGGAACGATAAATTCCAGTTTTTGAAAGTGAGAAATCGGAATTTCAGGAGGTGTTTTTATGCCACAAATGAATAAGGGAGGAAAATTTATTTTCGGGAAATCATTCATTCGGACGGATGGAACATTGCGGATTCCACCGCAGGCAATGGAAGAATATCACATTGCAGATGAAGGAAAAGTA
>NZ_JAJEPS010000026.1:0-36699 GCF_020686965.1 Hominiventricola filiformis
AAAGAAACCTGTACACAGAGTACAAATGACCGATGGTAAAAGAAACATCATTCGGCAGCTTCTCGAAGAATACGATATCGAGACTGCAGAAGATATCCAGGATGCTCTCAAAGATCTCTTAGGTGGCACCATTAAAGAAATCGGGATTGGGGCCAGGTCTATGGAGAATTGAGTATTATGTACGAAGGACGCTTACCTGAATAATCAAAAGACAGCTTAAAAAGACAGGCGGGAAACCGCTTGCCCTTGACATGCCTGTAAGCAACTGTTATATATAAAACAAGGGCGATAAGCCTAATCCGTAAGCTTATTGCCCTTAATTATCATAGAGGAATCTTATTTACAGAGATTTTCTCATACACTCGAGGAAACGCGTTCCCTGTTTGATTTTAACATCGGTCTGGATTTTCTTTCATAAAGATAAATTTTGCTACAGAGCGGTCATATGTTTTAATGTGTCCAAACAGCCAGTCGATCACATTTTTCTGCACAAGTTCACTGAACCGATCTGTTGGTCCTTCATAATCCTGAAGGTATTCATGCAGTTCCTGAATTGTCTTTTTAAATTCTTCATGTTTTTCGTGATGTTTTTCGCGCTCAGGATAACCGGCTTTTTCCTGAAGCTTTTCCTCATCTTTGAAATGAAAGTCAGTATACTCATCCAGATAATCCAGCATTTTGATCGCTTTTACCTTGCTATCGCCATTTTGACAGGCAGTTACAAAGTTCTGGATACGGTCGATCAATTCTTTATGCTGGGCATCAATCGTTTTATTTCCTGTTACTAAATTGTCATCAAAGGTAATCTTTAAATCGTTAGTCATAATCTGGTCTCCATTTCTTTAATATGTTCTCTTGGTATCTTTTAGTGTCCGTCAGCCTTGCATCTGCATTTTCTGTTTAGTCTTCTACTGGAACAAAAACATCTTTTCCTAATCCGCAAATCGGGCATACCCAGTCATCTGGAATATCCTCAAATGCAGTTCCTGGAGCGATACCTCCGTCTGGATCTCCTGTTGTCGGATCATAAATATATCCACATGGTTCACATTCATATTTTTTCATGGTCATTTTCTCCTTTTCATTGTTGATTTATTTTTGTTATAAGAATCCCACTGAATTTTTCAGCGTTTTGCTTCTTTGTTATGTATGTCTGTATTATACATGATAATTCTACTTTTGTCAATAATAGTAACCATTATTAATATTAAATATTTTAAATCAAGTAATATCTGACTAAAATGTAATGCAAAAGGATGGTTCTACACTATTTCTGAAAATCTAACAGTAAATTGATCTTTCTCATGTGCATCATCTATTATCTTATATAAATTTTCCATATATCCTCCAAATTTTGATTTATCAATTTCATCAAACGGAATTGTATAACTATTATTCACGACATATTGATTATTCCTAATCCAACAAGACATACTAATATGCCAACAATCTTATTCCCAATTATTAACAGTGAGAACATGGGACTTGATATTTAACCGATCTAGCCTGGTATTTATAATCAATCATGACAGGCAGTTCTCATGTCATTTCTTGAAAACTGTCTTATGAATAACTAGATAATTCTGCCTGCTCTTTTTTTGAATCCATAAAAAATCGAATAAAAAGCGAAAATAGAAGCGTTTAAAGTACAGTTATTGTCCAAGTTATCATGTACATTTTATTTAAATAAAAGAAAGAGAGAAAATCGAAATGCAGGGAAGAGAAGAAAACACATGTGAAAAGTATGAACTTGTGGTAGCAGGTGAGTACGAGAAGAGTAGGAGAATCTATTTAAACGACTAATTTAAGGCAGAGTTGACGGTACATCGGACCGTTTTGTCCGGAACCATAGACTGATACCTTCTTTTACATACGACAGTATGCCACGGATGCCTTTTGCCAGCTGGTAATAGCAGAAATGTACTTTTTCTTTTACAGGGTCTGCTTTTTGTATGATGGAAATCTTAACGGCATTTGTTTCTGACTTCATAGACATATGTGCCAAAAACGCCATGAACAGAGTAATATAAAAATTTAAAGCGTTGAATCTGAAAAACAATTCGGTTGTGGCTAAAACTGGGAAACCCAAAGAGTGCTATACATATTGACTTTAGTGCATATTTAATATAAGTTAGTAAGAGCTAACTTATATTATAGAAATGCGGTGTTTTCGATGTGGACTATTAAATTTTAAACATAGCGAACCAAGCCAACATTTATAATTTTCAAGAAAGGAATGTTATTTATGAAAAAACTCAATACCAAAATTTTTTCTTTTGTATTAGTTTTATTGATGATATTCGGTGTATCTTCCACTGCTTTCGCCGCAGAAATAGATAACCCCAACAACAATGTTTTAGGAACTTATGAAATTGAAGTTTCCATTTCGTCATCAGATGACTCTATACCTTATGCCACAACTGAACTTGCAACCGGAGAGGTAAGTGTTTCTCTTATTCGCGACGGAAACTCTACAGACGTTCAAGTATATCTGAATTGGTCTGGAGATTTTAGCATTAACTCATTCCGCTTCAAAAAATTGACAGTTGCAAGTTCCAATTTGTTATCTTCCAAAACTTACGGAACAGTAGGAACAGGCAATTCTTATAAAACCTATAATGTAACTGCTTCAACGGTTGCTTCGCGCTATATAACAAAATTCACTATTCCGACCGATGTTGAAAAGGCAAAAGTTACAGTCTCTAACTTACAGGTTTATGAATTGGTTAATGGAAGCTGGATTTCTGGTTTATTAGCTTCAAAAAATATCACAATAAATTAAGTATTATGTGGAAGGAGAAACTAATACCATGAAGCGGCTAAAAATATTAAAAGAACAATACATGCCATATATCAAAAATCCTAAACACGACACTGCGTTTATGATTGATTTTTTAACTTCAAAGTGTGATTGCATTCCGCAATCTAATGATTTTATGGGCAAATTCTTTTTTGATTCTCTGCTCAGCAATGTCTATAATTGTTTTCTTAATCAATTACCGGTTTTTGATAAAAAAGATTTTTCTTTCAAATGTTTTACAGTAACAAAAAATGAAAAGAGTCGTATATACTACGCTGATATGGAACCCCAAGATACTATTTATGTGATTTTTGAAGAAAAAACAGGCTATATTGAAAGTAATTGTAATATGCTTTTTTTAGAATTATTTATCGAAAAGGGAATTGATGATATTGATTTATCTTCTGAAAACAATTACTGCAAATCGTATTTCTCTTACTTAGAGCGGTATATACAGGCTAAACAAGTGCTTTAGATACTGTTTTTTCGCAACAAGAAAAGAAAATTTTTATCTCCATAACCCCGCTTATTATCATTCGATATTAAGCGGGGAGAAGCGATTCTATTTTTAAGTGACGCAACTGCACAATACTTTTTTCTTTCGCCGTAAGGTAATATGGTTTTTATTCAGCGTTCAAGTCCCCTCTGTACATTGAAAAGTTAAGATTTTTTATATTTACTGGGACATATTCAATCACCCCATCTGTGCAATATGAAACAAAATGGGTATCAGAACGCAGCGTTTGGATGCTTCGTTCTGATGCCCTTTTACGATATAGTTTCTTTTACAGCGGCGACAACGATTACCGGAATTCCGTCGTCTCTTTCTGCAACACTGCACTCCTTTTGATTAGCGATTTTTTCTCCACACCCCTTGCAAAACAGAAAGAGGCATGATATAACATGACCAGAAGAAGCGAAATGGTACTGGTGTACGGCGCCTGCAGGGAGCTATTTGAATAAGCAGAAAGGCCGCAGAAATGCGGCTTTTCCAAGACATGACGGTTAGTCGCATCTAACCGCGAGGCTGCGCACACCGATTGATAAATTTAAAGCCAAAAGGAATGAAAGAGATGCGAGACCACAAGAATTTCTGGGACAAAAATGCCGGACGTTACGACCGCTTTATGCGAAAGGATCGGGTGGCGTATGACGAGATGTATGAGCTGATCCGTCCGGTCGTGAAAGACAAAACAGTGTTGGAGCTGGCGACCGGCACGGGATTGATCGCAAAACACATCGTAAACGCGGCGGCGCACATTGAGGCGACGGACGCCTCCGCAGAGATGATCGCCGAGGCAAAGCGGGATAATCGCTCAACAAAGCTGTACTTTTCCGTGCAGGATATGTTCTGCCTGCCTTATGCGAAGGAGTCCTTCAACGTGGTGATCGTGTCCAACGCACTGCACATCGTGCCGCAGCCGGAGAAGGCCCTTGCCGAGATCCGCCGGGTGCTGAAGGACGACGGTGTGCTCATCGCACCCACCTTTACCCATGCGGGAAACTCGTTTTCCGGCAAGGTCAGGGCATTTTTTATGAAGCGTGTGGGCTTTCCCCTCCACAGCAAGTGGACGAGTGCGGAATACCTGCGCTTTCTAAGTCAGAATGGCTGGACGGTGCGGAAAAGCGCTGTTCTGAAGGCATCCTTCCCGCTGACCTATGCGGAATGTGTGAAATTGGAGGTGTGATAAGATGTCATTTTTTGAGAACACCAGAAAGCCTGTGGGGCTTGGCGGGAAAATCATGGTCGCCATGATGAACCTGGGGCACAGTCCTGTGGCACGGTGGGGACTTCGCTTTTTGGAGCTTACTCTGGACGCCAAGGTGCTGGACTGCGGCTGCGGCGGAGGGGCGAACATCAAGAGACTTCTGAAAAAATGCCCGGAGGGTATTGTCAAGGGCATTGACTATTCCCACGTCAGTGTGGAGAAATCCAAAAAGGTCAACGAGGCCGCCATAGCGGAGGGCCGCTGCACCGTTCTGCAAGGCAGCGTGACGGATATGATCTTTGCAGGCGACTGGTTCGATGCGGTAACGGCCTTTGAAACCGTCTATTTCTGGCCCGATCTGCCGCAGTGCTTCCGGGAGGTTTACCGGGTGCTGAAGCCCGGCGGGACATTACTCATCTGCAACGAAAGCAACGGCGATACGGACAAGGACAAGAAGTGGACGGAGATCATCGGCGGCATGACCATCTACAAGGATGCCGAGCTGAAGACGTATCTGGAGCAGGCGGGCTTTCACGATGTGCAGATACACAAAAAGAAAAGCTGGCTCTGCATTACGGCGTGGAAATGAGGGGGCTAAATCATGAGTATCTTTGCATCTATCTTACGCAGCGTATACAAGCTCTCCGGCGCGAAAAAGGCGTTCGCCTTGCCGGAGGATGCACTGCGAAAGGAAATTGAAAAGCAGAACCGGCATCGTGGCGTTTTTACGCCCACCGACCGCAAGGCATATTATGAAACGATTGAGGTAAACGGCTTTCCCTGCCTGATCGTGCGAGAGCATCCGAAGCCATCCGAGCGCGCGATCCTCTATTTCTTTGGCGGCGGCATGGTGATCGGCCCCGATAAGGGCGACCTGCCTGTGATGCGCAAGCTCTGCCGCGAGACCGGCTGTGATGTGTGGTTTCCGTTTTACCCGCTCTGCATGGAACACTGCATTACTGAAACATACGCGATGGTGTACGAATGTTATCGAAAAATGATTACACTGTACGGCGGCGGAAATGTCAGTACTTGCGGCTTTTCCTCCGGAGGTGCGCTGGCTTTGGGGATCGCGGCGCACAACAACGCCCAGCCAGAGCCGCTGCCGCAGCCGAGGCACATTGTCGCCGTATCCCCCGGTGAAGTGCCGTGGAACGATGCGGAAAAGGCGCGGATGCAGGCGCTCAATGAAAGGGATGTTTCCATCGACTATGCCTTTATGGTGACAGTGGAAAAAATCATGCGGCATGGCTGCGAGAATGTGCCGGACTATATGCTCTCCGGCTCCCGGGGAGATTTTACCGGCGTAGGCGATATTTACTTCTTCTATTCTGCCGACGAGGTGCTCTACGGTGCTTTGCCGGACTTTGAGGAAGCCTGCAAACGGGCAAATGTCCCCTATACGGTGTCCGCCCGCCCGAAGATGGTGCATTGCTACTGTATGTTGCCGATCTTCAAGGAGGCAAAGGAGGACTTTGCGAAAATCGTGGACATTTTGAAAAAATGAGATCGGAAAAGGTCGTGTGATGATTGAAACACGGAGGAAGAACCATGGAACGAAAAGAAGCCATTCGCGGTGCGTACCGAATGACGGGCGGAAACAGTTTTTATGACGGCATGATCACCTGCTCTACTCTGAGCGGGAAAGCGGTGTGCCGCTTGGTGTGGGCAATGAACAAGGCGGAAAACGACGCCTATCTGGAAAAGGCGCTGTCCGGTATTCCGGAGCATTTCTCCGGCAAGCTGCTGGAAGTGCCGGTGGGAACAGGGATTCTGACCATGCCGGTTTATCAGACTATGCCGGAGGCGGACATTACCTGTCTCGATTATTCGCCCGATATGATGAGGCAGGCACGGGAAAAGGCTGACCGTCTGCACCTGAAAAATGTAACCTTCCGGCAGGGCGATGTGGGGGCGCTTCCCTATGAAGACGATACTTTCGACATCGTTTTGTCGCTGAACGGCTTTCATGCTTTTCCGGACAAGGAAGCCGCTTATCGGGAGGTTTTCCGGGTCTTGAGACCCGGCGGGACATTCTGCGGCTGCTTTTATGTGATGGGCGAGCACAAGCGGACGGACTGGTTCGTCCGGCGCGTCTATGAAAAGACGGGGTTCTTCACACCGCCCTATGAGACGGTTTCCAGTCTGAAAGCACGGCTGGATGGAATGTATACGGATGTGGACATGGGAAACCTGAAAAGCATGGCATGGTTTGTCTGCCGAAAAGCGGGCTTCAGGAGGAATCGGTAATGCTTTTACAGATGATTTTGGAAGGCATCGGGCTGGGCGTTCTGCTCATTTTGGTTTGCGCCATCGGTATCCGCAAGGGCGCGGTGGGCATGGTGCATCTTTACAGCCAGGAGGTGCAGGAGCGGTGCGTAACGCTGGGACTTACAACACACGCGAAAATCAAGCGAAATGCTTTGATTTTCAAAGCTGTCTGCGTCCCCGGATACATCGCTTATGTGCTGGTCTGCGTCTATGCGCTCAACGGCGCAAAGGGCTTCGTTCAGGGCTTCTGGCAGCTGCTGGTCATACTGTCCGTTATGAATCTCATAGACCGATTTTGGGTTGACGGCTATTGGGTAGGACATACGAACGCATGGGAAATTCCGGGAACGGAAGACCTGAAACCCTACATTACAGCCAAGGATAAGGGCAAAAAGTGGTTGTTCGGCACAATCGGTATGGCGGTCATTTCGGCATCACTGGCGGCGATTATGATGCTTTTTATGAAAATATGAGGTGATAGAAATGCTGTTTCAAACATATGGCGACAGGAGGAATCCTGCCGTGCTGTTCTTTCATGCAATGGGTGTGACAGGAGCGAGCAGCGAACCGATTGCGAGGTATTTGCAGGATCGATATTTCTGCATCTTGCCCACCTCCACCGTTTACTGCGAGGGGCAGAAATATGTCAGCAAGCTGGACGAAATATGGCGGGTGGAGGACTTTCTGCATCGACAGGGCGTGGAGCGGCTGGCGATGGTGGTCGCTTCTTCCATCGGTGCAGACCTTGCCATGGCGTTTCTGACGCAGACGAAGCTGCCCGTGGAGCACGCTTTCTTTGACGGCGGGCAGTTCGCCCAAATCGGAAAGGGCACGCGCCGTATCATGACGCCGTTTCTGTATTTTGCCATCAAGAGCCTATATTGGTCGAAGGGCGGTACGCTGAAAAAGATACTGTGGTGTGACGACGATTCCATAAAGTCGTATTTTATAGACGCAGGGAAAAATCTGATCTATACAAATTTGCGGCGGCAGATTTCGGACAGTCTGGAGGATAAACCCTTTCCGCCGCTTTCAAAAGAATTGCAAAAACATACTTATTTCGAGTTTGGCAGTATAGAAGATCATTTCAAATACCGTCAAGCAGTGATGGAAGCCTACCCCTGCGGCCATTATCCCGTGTTTGAGGGATACAATCACATGCAATATCAGATTCGCGATCCAAAGGGGTTCGCCGAAATGCTGGCACACATCGCCGAGCGTGACTGTATGCCGGAACTGCCATTTATCAGAAAGTGAGTGATACCCATGAAATACAAAATCGAGAAAAACACCGTGCAGGAGACGTTGATCCTTCCGCTGTATTCACGGAAGCTGTGTACGGAGTTGTATCCAAACCTTTACCGGGACGAAACGGCGGTGCGTCTGATCGACCAGATCGACTACGACTTTTCAGAGGCAGAGAAAAATTCCCGTAGCCTGATGCAGCGTTTCGGTACGCTGGAGGTGGCCATGCGGCAGAATGACCTTGCTTTTGAGGTGCGGGATTATCTGAAATCTCACCCCAATGCGGCGGTGGTCAATCTGGGCTGCGGGCTGGACAGCACTGGAAGAAGCTGCGACAACGGCAGCTGTAAAATTTACAATCTAGACTTCCCGGATGTGATCGCCTTGCGGCAGCAGCTTCTGCCCGCCGGGGAGCGGGAGCAAAACATCCCCTGCGACCTGAAAGACCCCGCATGGTTTGACAAGATCGATGCCTCCGGCGGGGCGGTGTTCTTTGCTTCCGGGGTGTTCTATTACTTTCTGACGGAGCAGGTTCGGGAACTGGTGCAGGGGATGGCGGACGCTTTCCCCGGCGGAGTGCTGGTCTTTGATGCTGCCAACCGTACGGCGGTGCAGATGATCACCAAAACGTGGCTCAGGACGGCGAAAATCAAGGATGTGGGAGCATATTTCGCGGTTTCGGATGCGAAAAGCGAGCTTTCCCCATGGGACAGCCGTTTGCAAGCATCCAGCAGGGGCTATATGATGGGCTACAACGACCTGAAAGACCCTTCCGTCAGCGGCTTTTTCCGATTTCTCGCCAGGGTCGGTGATGGAATGATGAAGATGCAGATTGTAAAGATCAGATTTGGAGGCAAGCTATGAAAATTCTGGTATATGGTGCAGGCGTTCTGGGGTGCAATCTGGCAAGAAATCTGCTGCGCGCCGGAAAGGATGTCACTCTGCTTGCGCGGGGAAACTGGGCTGCGGAGATCAAGCAGAATGGCCTGCGGATCAAGGACAAATTTTCGCTCCGCACCTCGGTCAGCCGCATTCCGGTGGTGACTGAACTTGCACCGGATGCAATGTACGATGTGATCTTTGTGGTCCTGCGCTATACACAGCTGGATTCCGCTCTGGACACGCTGCGGGCGAATCGGACGAAAAACATCGTATTTGTGGGCAACAACGTACAGACAAAAACATTGGCGGCGGCACTGCCGGAAAAGAATGTCCTGTTTGCCTTTGCGCTTTCTGCCGGGCATCGGGAGGTTGACCGGGTGGTCTCCATCGACCTGAAGAAGATCACCATCGGACAGCTACCGGGTGCAACCTCCAATAAACAGTTGATCGGGCGCATCTTCCACGGCACAAAATATAAGGTTGTATACGAGTCGAACATGGAGGACTATCTGCTCTGCCATGCCGCGTTTGTGATGCCTGCGGCTTTCGCCTGCTATAAGACAGACGGCGACCTGAAAAAGCTCAGGGGAGATACCGCGTACCTGAGCCGTGTGCTGGATGCCAACATCGAGGGATACCGCGCCATCCGAGATGCCGGGCACACCATTCTGCCCAAGGAGGATGCAGACTTTGAAGGGGAGAAATACCGCAAGACCTGCCTGCGCTTTTTCAAGCTGATGTGTGCCACCTCGCTGGGCAAGCTCTGCGCCTCCGACCACGCCATGAACGCTATCGACGAAATGAGTGCGCTGAACCGGGATCTCAAGAAATTTTTCGATGCGAACGGCGCAGCCTACCCGGTGTGGCAGGCACTGGAAGCGGAAGCCGGGAGGTATCTGCAATGAAATACGCTGGAATGCCATTTGGAATGTGGGCATTGTTTGGAACGTCCTTTGAGCGAAATCTCATAGCCGTTTTTGAACTGGACGGAGATGCTTCCAAAGTGGTTACATCCAAGGCAAAGCAAAAATATAAGGAGATTATCCGCAAGTTGCCGGAGTTTGAAAAGGGCGACCGCTTCAAAATGAACATTGTCAGCTGTGCCATGCTGTCAGCCTTTGTTCTCTCTATGCCGGAACGCCCGGATGTGGAAAAATTAACGGTCTATTACCGGCAGGCCATGATGACCCCTGCCATGCGCTGGTTCTGCCGCATGAGCGGGAAGAAGAAATTCAGCCGACAGGATATAGATGGCATGAAAACCACGGCAGCGTTCAAAGCCGCCGACCGGAACCCCTATTCCTGGAACATGGAATTTTGCCTCTACCCCGATGACAGCGGTTATGAGGCACGGTTTTCTCAGTGTGGCATCTGCACACTCATGCGGGAGTTGGGGCTTTTTGACCTCGTCCCCGCCATGTGCGCTCTGGATTACAGCATGAGCGAGGTGGGCGGTGCATCGCATTTTGTGCGGAAATGTACCATTGCCAATGGTGATGACTACTGCGATTGCGGGTACAAGAGGAGAAGCTGATATAAAAAATCATTGACGGCATGCGTATTTATGATGAAAAGACGATTTGCAAGGTTCTGGAAGCTGCTGGGTTTGCTTCTGTTGTGTGCCACGCCGAAAAAGAAAAGCACTGGCTTTGTATTCTGGCGAAGAAATAATTATGGGGTATTTGATACCAATACCATGTCAAAGAATGTGTGAATGGGCGATTGACGGGAGGAAGTACGCAGGAAAACAGCAGCACAGATCATGAAAAGCAAGCAGAGTTTCCTCAGCCAGACAAAAAAAGGTACTTGCAAAATAGACTAAAATCAGGCTGAATAGGCCGAAAAAAGCATCTAATTAGTGTGAATTTTCAAAATCTATATGCCAGAAGCGGTCTGGTAGAGTTCAAAAAAGCATCTATAAAACTCAAAAATGGGAAAACTATCTGCTTTTTCTCCCATCCACAGCCTTCTGGACATCCAGTACATTGTTTTCAAAATAACTACACAACTCTGGGATATTATTAGGGGATTCTTCGGTTAAAAGTTGTAGAAAGTCGATTTTCCTTTCCAAATGGAGCAGAAAAAGCAAATCGGAGTAGGGCACCCAAGCATTGATCTGATATAATAATTCGGAAAGCCGCATGGTGCGGCTTTTCTTAATCAACGAGAGTTAGCAAACACTAACAAAAAAGGGGGGTGTTTTTGGAAATGGTAATGGACCCATGGAAAATGTTCCGCGGGGCTGATTTTGGAGATAATATCGAAGAAGTGGTGGAAACAGAAGAATGCAAGGTTCTGCGTCTGAATGACCCCAGCGGTGACGGATTGATGACCATCTACCGCGTATTTGACGGTGTCTATCTTATGTATAACGATTTTCACCTTGCCCACTGCTACAGTCGGTTTACAAGCTGCGCAAACATTCTGTGTATCGACCATTGCCGGGAAGGGCGCATGGAACACAGAACGGAACAGGATCTCCACTATTATATAGAGGCCGGGGATATGCGCGTTGACCGGCGTGTACATCATACCGGCGATGTGGACTTTCCTCTTTCCCACTACCACGGGATTACAATCGGCTTTTTTATGGAGCAGGCGGAAAAGGCCATCGATGAGGAAATGCCAACGATTTCCGTTGATATTGCCTCCTTAGCGCAGAAATTCTGCAGTGGAGACAGACTATACATTTTGCGTCAAAACAGTGCCATCGAGCATATATTTTCTGAGCTTTATCATGTTCCATCGAAAATCCGCATGGATTATTTTAAAATCAAGGTCATGGAGCTTCTGGTGTTCCTGGGCGCGCTGGAACTTGCCGATTATCGGGATGAGCGCCCTTATTTCTATTCCAGTCAAATAGAGAAGATCAAGTCTGTCCACAAGCTGCTGACGGAAGAACTCTCTGTGAATTACACTACGGAAGAACTGGCTAAGCGTTTTGACATCAGCGTGGGTGCACTGAAAACCGGCTTTAAGGGTGTCTACGGCAGTCCTATTTATACCTACATTCGCACCTACAAAATGAATGTAGCGGCTTCCATGCTGGTTACTGACAGAAAAAAGAAAATTATTGATGTGGCGGCCAGCGTTGGCTACGACAACCCGAGTAAATTTGCAGCGGCATTCAAGGAACTCTTTGGTATGTCCCCTGCTGAATATCGAAATGACAGGAGGTAAGAAAACCATGGAAAAACAATCAAGACGCTCCGTGCCATCGTGGATATGGGATTTTGCAGGACAACATCGAACGCAATATGTGCTCAGCGTTCTAAGCGCGGTTTGTGGCGTGGTCTGCGGCATTTTGCCCTATTTTGTGATGGCAGGCATCATCTCAGATCTCCTGGGTGGATGCAGGGACATGAGCATATACATAAAAAACTGTCTTGTTATGGCAGTCCTGTGGTTGGGGCGCTGCGGATTTCATAGCATTTCCACCACACTCTCTCATAAAGCAACCTTCGCTGTGCTGGGCACCATACGCAAGCGGGTCTGCGCGAAACTCTCCCGTGTGCCTTTGGGCACGGTGCTGGACATCCCCTCCGGCTCCATCAAAAATGTACTGGTGGAGCGTATTGACAGCATCGAAACGACTATGGCACATATCATACCGGAGTTTACATCCAATCTGCTGGTGCCTATCGCTCTTTTGGTGTATTTGTTTATTCTGGATTGGCGGATGGCGTTGGCGGTATTGGCAACGGTTCCGATTGGTTTTGGCTGCTATGCCCTCATGACCCGTGACTATGAGGAAAGCTATCAGAATACCATAAATAAGACAAAAATTCTCAATGATACTGCCGTGGAATATATCAACGGCATCGAGGTCATCAAAGCCTTCGGTAAGGCGCAAAGCTCCTACGATAAATTTGTGGAGGCGGCGAAAGAGGGCGCAAGCTGCTATGTGGAGTGGATGCGGCGGTGCAATATCTATTTCTGCCTTGCCATGTCAATCTTCCCGGCTACCATGATCGCAGTGCTTCCCATCGGCGGGCTGCTATTCCGAGCTGGGACGCTGGACGCAGGTACTTTCATTCAGGTCATTCTTTTTTCCGTTGGCCTGATCGCACCGCTCATCACCGTCATGTCTTACGGCGATGATCTTGCAAAGCTGAGTACCATCATCGGTGAGGTGACATCTCTGCTGACGTTGGAGGACATGAAGCGGCCGGACACATCTGCCAGCCAGCCTCAGTCCAAGGATATTAAGCTCAAAGATGTGACCTTCGGATATCACGAGAAGGAAGTGCTTCACGGCATCAATCTGGAGATCAGAGAGGGTACCGTCAATGCCCTGGTTGGGCCCTCCGGCAGCGGAAAATCCACGATCGCCAGGCTGGTCGCATCGCTGTGGGATGTAAGCGGCGGCAGTATTACCCTGGGCGGCGTGGATATACGGAAGCTGACGCAGGAGGACTATCATCGCTATATTGCCTATGTATCCCAGGACAACTTTCTTTTTGATACCACAGTTATGGAAAATATCCGCATGGGCAAGCAGAACGCCACCGATGCTGAGGTGATGGAAGCGGCCAAAGCATGTGGATGCCATGCGTTTATCCTGGGCCTTGAAAATGGCTACGATACCGTGGTCGGCGGCGCAGGCGGGCATCTCTCCGGTGGTGAGCGGCAGCGGATCGCCATTGCCAGAGCTATGTTGAAAAACGCGCCCATTATTATTCTGGATGAAGCCACTGCTTTTACTGACCCGGAAAACGAAGCCATGATTCAATCGGCGGTGGCAAAGCTGACCAAGGGCAAGACCTTGATCGTGATCGCTCACCGCCTGTCTACCATCACAAACAGCGACCAGATCTTTGTGGTAGAGGACGGAAAAATTCGTACCAGTGGAACGCATGAGGAGTTGCTGGCACAGGATGAATTGTATGCCCAGATGTGGCGTTCTCATATCTCCGTTCGGGACACCGTGGAAGGAGGTGCGCAGGAATGATCCAGATATTCAGACGGTTCTTTGCGTTCAGCGGAAAAGAAAACCGGCACAAATTTATCCGCTCCATTTTCCTTGGAGTACTGAAAGCCATCTTTGAGGCTATGAAAATCCCGGCCATCGCCGTGACTCTGCACGGGGTACTGTCGGGTGATCTGACCGTACAGCACATCCTGCTCTCTTTCGGCATCATGCTGCTGAGCGTAGCGGGCAACGCCTTTGCGAATTACCGTTCCACCATGCTTCAGTGCGAGGCGGGCTATGGTACCTGCGCAGACAAGCGCATTGAAATCGCCGAGCATTTGAAGTATCTGCCTATGGGATATTTCAATCGAAACAGCCTTGGCTACATCACCTCAGTTGCCACTAACAGTATGGAAGCGTTGGCGGATGTGGCGACCCGTGTGGTCATGATGGTGACGCAGGGAATCCTGACAACCATCTTCGTAGTCCTTATGATCCTTCTTTTTGACCTGCGAATCGGCGGCATCGCCGTTTTGGGTGTATTGCTGTACTTTGCCATCAACTCGCTGCTCCAAAAGAAATCCAAAACGATTGCACCGCTCAAGGATTCCTCTGACCGCAAGTTGGTGGAAAAGGTGCTGGAGTATGTTCAGGGCATTGCAGAGGTTAAGGCCTACAATCTGACAGGGAAAAAGAGCAGGGCTTTGAATGAAGCCATTGATGAAAACAGCGTGGCGAATACCAAGGCTGAAATGGCTTTTGTACCCATTATGTTTCTGCAAAACCTTACGGCCAAGCTCCTCGGCGTGGTGGTGGCCATTATATCCGTGGCATTTTACTTGAACGGAACGATGGAACTGCTGAATGCTGTGGTCATGATCCTTGCGGCGTTCATCCTGTTTGGTGTGCTGGACACGGCGGGCAACTATTCCGCTCTGCTGCGCAATGTGGATTTGTATGTGGGCAAGGCGCAGGCGGTGCTGGATATGCCCACGATGGACATTGACGGAAAGGATATCATTCCCTCCAGCTATGACATCGATGTGGAAAACGCAGAGTTTTCCTATGACAAGCGAAAAATCATTGATGGGGTATCCATCCATATTCCGCAACACACCACTACAGCAATCGTCGGTCCTTCCGGTGGAGGAAAGACCACCCTTTGCCATCTGATCTCCCGATTCTGGGATGTGGACAAGGGATGCGTGAAGCTTGGCGGTGTGGATGTACGGGAATACAGCATGGACAGTCTGATGCGTAATTTCAGCTTTGTGTTCCAGAGCGTGTATCTGTTCCAAGATACCATTGCCAATAACATCCGCTTCGGCCAGCCGGATGCGCCTATGGAAAAGGTCATCGAGGCGGCCAGGAAAGCCTGCTGCCATGATTTCATTATGGCATTGCCGGATGGCTATGATACGGTCATCGGTGAGGGTGGGGCCAGTCTTTCCGGCGGAGAAAGGCAGCGCATTTCCATTGCCAGAGCCATTATGAAGGATGCTCCTATCATCATCTTGGACGAAGCGACTGCGAATGTAGACCCGGAAAGCGAGCAGGAGCTAACCGCTGCCATTGAAGCCCTGACAAAAGAAAAGACCATTCTGATGATTGCCCACCGGCTGAAAACCGTCCGCCACGCGGATAACATTTTGGTCATCGACAAAGGCCGAATCGCCCAAAGCGGTACGCACGAGCAGCTCATGGAGCAAGGCGGTATCTATCGCCGGTTTGTGGAATCTCGTGAACAGGCTGTGGGCTGGAAGGTATAAAGAAGGAGGAAATAACGATGAAAAACAATCAGAAACTCAAAGGAAAAGACTTGATTAACATTGGCATTTACTCAGCGATCTACTGTGTCTTAATGACTTGTATTTCCATGTTAGGATATATTCCTATCATGATGCCCATGCTGACGGTGATCGTACCGATCATCCTCGGCGTTCCCATGATGCTGTTCTATACCAAGGTCAAGAAGTTCGGAATGATCACCATTATGGCGACCATTGTTGGTATTTATCTATGCGTCACCGGTATGGGATTCTGGCCTATTCTCTTTGGCGTAGTGTTCGGCTTTCTGGCTGACCTGATCGCAAAAAGCGGCAGCTACGCCAGTGGAAAGAAAAGCATTCTCAGCTATGGAACCTTCTGCGTTCTTCTGTTTGGTAACTATCTGCCGCTGTATATCGACAGGGAGGGCTATTTCTCCACTCGCCAGAGCTTTGGCGCAGAATATATCAATACGCTGGGAAATATCATGCAGCCCTGGACGGCTCCCGTGTTGATCGTAGCCGCCTTTGTGTGCGGTATGCTGGGCGCACTGTTGGGCAAGGCGCTGTTGAAAAAGCACTTTGTCAAGGCGGGCATCGTCTGATGGCTCGGGGAATCCTGCAGGCCAGCATTCAAAACAGAGGTTTGGTGCTGGACCCCAGGACAAAGCTGGTGATGCTCTTCGACATCGCCCTGTTCGTGTTGGGGTCTGCCGGGGGCGGGAGTGTGGAACCTCTCGTCCCCATCCTCTGTGCCATGCCCGCTGTGCTGATGCTGAGCGCAAAAAAGTGGAAAGGGGCGGCAACCTATCTGCTCGTCTACCTGCTGTCCTGGCTGACCTATACACAGCTTGTCCCACTGACCAAGGGGGCAGTCAATTTCATCCTCCTGGGGTGCAGCGGAATGCTCTCCCGCTTCCTGCCGGGGATCGCGATGGGCGGTTATCTGGTTTCCACTACCACGGTCAGCGAGTTCACTGCCGCTATGCTGCGCCTGCACCTGAGTGAAAAGATCATCATTCCACTGTCCGTCATGTTTCGATTTTTTCCCACGGTCATGGATGAGGCAGCCTCCATCAATGCCGTAATGCGGATGCGGGGAATTTACATGGGCGGAAAGAATGTGGGAAAAATGCTGGAATACCGATTGGTGCCGCTGATGACCTGCTGCGTGAAGATCGGTGAGGAGCTGTCCGCCGCGGCACTAACCCGTGGACTTGGCGGCGAGGTGAAGCGAACCAACATCTGCAAAATCGGCTTTCATATACAGGACTATCTTCTGTTTGTAGTTTGTCTGATCCCTTATGCGGTTTGGATCATGGGGAGGGTTCTATGATCGAGATCAAAAAAGTCAGCTTTCAGCATGAAAATGCAGAAAAACCATCCCTGAAAAATGTATCCCTGACCATTGCCGAAGGCGAATGTGTTCTTCTCTGCGGCGAGTCCGGCAGCGGAAAGACGACCGTTACCCGCCTGATCAACGGCCTGATCCCACATTTCTATGAGGGTAAGATGGAAGGATGTACCATGGTAAATGGCCTGAATGTGACGGAGGCCGAGCTTTACGACACGGCAAGAATCGTCGGCAGCGTGTTCCAGAACCCCCGCAGTCAGTTTTTCTGCGTGGACACCACCAGTGAGCTGGCCTTTGGCTGCGAGAACATGGGAATGCCGGAAGACGAGATACTCTCCCGTGTAGACGAAGCAGCGAGGGAGCTAAACATAGAAAAACTGTTAGGGCGCAGCATCTTTGAACTCTCTGGCGGAGAAAAGCAGAAGATTTCCTGTGCCTCCGTTTCGGCTCTGCGCCCGGAGGTGATGGTGCTGGATGAGCCTACATCCAATCTGGACGTTCACGCTATTGAGGAGCTGAAGCAGACACTGCTCGGATGGAAAGCTGAAGGTAAGACCATTGTGATCGCGGAGCACCGGCTGTCGTGGCTCCGCGATCTCTGTGACCGGGTGATCTGCATGAAGGATGGACAGGTAGCTTTCGACCTTTCTATGCAGGCATTTGCACAGCATTCCACAGAACAGCTTCATCAAATGGGACTTCGATCCTTGCGCGATGAGAAGATAGCACCGGTACAGAACAGTGTTCCGGAAACCGAAACGATGCAGCTGCAAAACTTTTGCTTTTCTTACGATGGAACACCGGTGCTGAATATTCCTCATCTTTCCCTGCCTTTGGACGGTATTATTGCGCTTGTCGGTCCAAATGGTGCGGGCAAGTCCACCTTTTCCCGCTGCCTGTGCGGACTGGAGAAGAAGTTCAAAGGGCAGGTCAAGATAAACGGACAGCTTTGGAAAAACAGACAGCTGCTGAAAAACTGCTACATGGTCATGCAGGATGTGAACCACCAACTGTTCTGCGAAACAGTAGCTGACGAAGTCCAGCTTGGGATGCGGTCGGAAAATAGTTCAGATGTTGAACGTGTTTTGGAGATGCTGGAGCTGTCCCATCTGCGGGAACGCCATCCCATGAGCCTGTCCGGTGGACAAAAGCAGCGGGTAGCCATTGCGTCTGCCATTCTGGCTGGAAAAGAGATCCTGATCTTTGACGAGCCTACCAGCGGTCTTGACTTCCGCCACATGGAGCAAACGGCGGCGTTGCTTTCTTCTCTGAAAGGCAACCAGACCGTGCTGATCGTGACCCACGACCCGGAGTTGATTCAGCGCTGTTGCGATCATATTGTTTGTATCGAGAACGGGACGGTGATTTAATCCTGTCCTTCCAATCCTGCCATGTAGAATGTATGCGTGCGTTTCAAGCAGGCGCACACGCATACATCGGAGAAACGTATTCTATGGAGGAATGTCTGACAAAGCACTCATGCAGTAATACTGCGAAGTTTCACAGTGGTATCTGTTTCTGTATTGAAAGAATACTGCCTGTTATCCCTGTTTTCATCGGGGTGAGTATCCTGAATTTTTTGCACATTGCTTATTCCGGAAAAGATTTCGCAGAGGAGATTGCGAGATGAGGAGATTGCCTGAGATGATCGAGCATGTTCGCATAAAAATGGGGCTGGACGGAAGTTTGCTGGAGCGATATCTGTGTTGTGCCTTCGGCTTTTTGGTGAATAACTCAAGGAGAAAAATTTATATGTCCGCTGATTCCTCTATGAGTTGGCAACGAAACGGTTTATGGAAAGGCCGTTGCCAAATCGGTCGGCTATCGGCCTAAGCCGGTATGGCAGGCACTGGAAGCGGAAGCCGGGAGGTATCTGCAATGAAATACGCTGGAATGCCCTTTGGAATGTGGGCGCTGTTTGCCGGTTCCTTTCAAAAGCAGCTGATCGCGGTGCTGGGCTATGATGCAGACACTGAAAAAGCCATACAAAGATTCAAAATTGCGTGTGGGATGTCCGGCGATTTATCTTGCTCACTAACTTGGTCACTGACTAAGTTTTTCTGACTACCAGTTTACAGAAAACAGAATAGAATCGTCTTCGATGCCTCGTTGGGAAACCAACGGGGTATTTTTTGCTCTGAATCAGACGATACATAGCACGGGAAAGGTTAGCTATGCGCGTTTTCATATGCTTTTTGGATTCCCTCCGGCAAGTGGTCGGGAATCAGTGCCTTTAGTCTGTCCTCGCTGCCGTCTTTGATTGCCTGCTCATAATACCAGCATTTGAATTTCAGCATATCCAGAGTGCGGTTCATCTGCTCAAGCTCTGCCTCCATGTGCGACCGTTGCTCCTCAAACAGTGCCTTGCGTTGCGGGTAGGTGGACGGCCCTTCTACACACCAATCCATGAATTGCCGGATGTCCTTGATCTCCATGCCAGCCTTTTTCAGACATTCAATGACCCGGAGTGCTTCAATCTCCGTGTCACCGAATTTGCGGATGCCGGACACCCGTTCCATGTTCGGAAAAAGTCCCTGTTTATCATAATAGCGCAGCGTGGAGATAGGCAATCCGAACATCTCTGCCACCTGTCCAATTGAATACATAAATTTCCCTCCCAAAATTTTCAAAAAATATCTTGACCTAAAGTCAGGTTTAGGCGATATCATGAGAATACCACAGAGAATATAAAAATGCAAGGAGTGTTCTACGATGAATAAAAAGGTACTAATCATTTCCTCAAGTCCCCGTAAGGGCGGTAACTCCGAAACGCTGGCGGCAGTATTTGCCAAGGGCGCACGGGAGGCAGGCAATCAGGTAGAAACCGTATATCTGCGGGAAAAGCAGGTTGGCTTCTGCAAGGGCTGTCTTGCCTGCCTGAAGTTGGGGCACTGCGTCATCCAGGACGATGCCGTGGAAATTGCTGCCAAAATGCACGATGCCAATGTGTTGGTGTTTGCAACACCCGTCTACTATTATTGCGTCAGCGGTCAGCTCAAGACCATGCTGGACCGTGCCAACCCGCTGTTTGATACGGACTACGCCTTTACGAAAGCCTACCTGATGGCAACGGCGGCAGAGAACGCACCGGAAACCTTTGCGGGCACAGAGAAAGCTGTGCAGGGTTGGGTAGACTGTTTTCCCCGCTGTGCGCTGGTTGGCACAGTGTTTGCAGGTGGCGTAAACGGCATGGGAGAGATCGCAGGTCATATTGCGTTGGAGCAAGCTTATCAGATGGGCAAGGAGGTGTGAGCCATGGCAGTTAAACAAACGGCAGGCAGAGAGACTTTGGGGGAATTTGCTCCCAAATTTGCGGAATTGAATGATGATGTACTGTTCGGACAGGTGTGGAGCAGGGAAGACAAGCTTTCCCTGCGAGACCGCAGCATTGTAACAGTGGTGGCACTGATGGCGCAAGGACTGACGGATTCGTCCTTTCAGTACCATCTGACAACTGCAAAGAACAACGGTGTGACCAAAACGGAAATTGCGGAGATCCTGACCCACGCGGCATTTTATGCGGGCTGGCCCAAGGCGTGGGCGGCCTTCCGTATGGCCAAGGAGGTATGGGCGGAGGACAATACCGCCGATGCAAAAGCCGAGCATCAGAATGAAATGGTCTTTCCCATCGGCACACCCAATGACGCCTTTGCAAAATATTTTATCGGACAAAGCTATCTCGCACCTCTTTCTACGCAGCAGGTCGGTATTTACAATGTAACCTTTGAACCCGGCTGCCGTAACAACTGGCACATTCATCATGCGAAAAACGGCGGCGGACAGATTCTCGTCTGCGTAGCCGGGCATGGTTACTATCAGGAATGGGGCAAACCGGCACAGGAGCTCCGTCCCGGCGATGTGGTAAATATTCCTGTTGGCATAAAGCACTGGCACGGCGCAGCACCGAATAGCTGGTTCTCTCATCTGGCGGTAGAGGTTCCGGGGGACGAAACCTCCAATGAATGGTTGGAAGCCGTGGATAACACAGTATATTTTAAGGCAACAGGCAAGGAGGTCTGAATATGGAAAAACTGAATCTGACACAAGAATGGGACAAGGTGTTCCCGAAAAGCGACGAGGTGGATCACAAGAAAGTAACTTTTCACAACCGGTACGGCATCACATTGGCGGCGGATATGTACACGCCAAAGAGTGTGGTGGGCAAGTTGCCAGCTATTGCCGTCAGCGGTCCGTTCGGTGCGGTAAAGGAGCAGTCCTCCGGTCTGTATGCGCAGAAAATGGCAGAGCTTGGCTTCCTGACGATTGCCTTTGACCCGTCCTACACCGGCGAGAGCGGCGGTATGCCTCGCTATGTAGCATCGCCGGACATCAACACCGAGGATTTCTGCGCAGCGGTAGACTTCCTCTCCGTGCAGGAGAACGTTGACCCGGAGCGCATCGGTATCATCGGTATCTGTGGCTGGGGCGGTATGGCGATCAATGCCGCTGCCATTGACACCCGCATCAAAGCTACTGCTGCTATGACCATGTACGACATGACCCGTGTAACGGCCAACGGATATTTTGATGCTGAGGATTCTGAGCAGGCACGCTATGAGAAGAAAAAAGCCATGAATGCACAGCGTATCGAGGATTATAAAAACGGCAGCTACGCGCTGGCGGGTGGCGTAGTTGATCCGCTGCCAGAGGACGAACCGCAGTTTGTGAAGGACTATTATGCCTACTACAAGACTCCGCGAGGCTACCATCCCCGCAGCCTGAACTCTAACGGCGGCTGGAATGTAACGTCCTCGCTGTCGTTCCTGAATATGCCGATCTTACAATACAGCAGCGAGATCCGCTCCGCCGTACTGCTGGTACACGGAGAAAAGGCGCACTCCCGCTATTTCAGTGAGACAGCTTACAGCAAGCTGACCGGCGATAACAAGGAATTGCTCATTATCCCCGGTGCAAACCACACTGACCTTTACGATCAGATGGACATCATTCCGTTTGAAAAGTTGAAAGCGTTCTTTGAGGAATATCTGAAATGAGGCGCACCTTGGTTTTTACCTAAACTTATGAAGTTGATTTCATTGCCGGGGTATTCCTTTGTGCAATGATTTTATTTGGCAACATAGGTGCTCAACTTGCCGCTTCCTTTTTGCTCAAGTTTGCCATCTTCGCAAAGTTCTTTAAGCAACCGGAAAGCCTTTGTTGTTCCTGCGCTAATCAAATCCTCGACTTCTTTTCTTGTAACACTGCCGTTTTCCCGTGCATATTGAAGAATGAGTGACTTCTGTTCATTTAGTGATACATCTTTGTCCGCTTTATCAGATACCCGGACATCCATTTCCGGCTGCTCATTCCTATTGGGAAGTGTTACGCGGAAAACACCTTTTGCCGTTTCAAACTCTGGCTGGGATGGGCAAGTCTTATATGCACGTACAATTTTTCCAATTCCTGTGCCATAACTTTCAATCAATCTCATTCGATAGAAAATAGCCGCAAGGTTCGGATTTCTCGATTGTGAAACACCTAAGAAAATGGATTTCAGTTCCAGACCCGATACAAGACCTCCAAGAGAGACAAATTCGATTCTATCCTCATAGACATTGACCAGATTGCTTCCGCTGAAGGAGTAATCACGGTGAACCATGCTGTTCAATAAAGATTCTCTGATTGCATCCTCTGGATAATCTCTTCTGTCGGTTCGATCCAGACCGGTAAAGGTTGCTTTTGTTTTATTGACCAAATCTATAAATTGATAGACATCTTCAAGTTGCTTCAAAATGGAGCCCGTAAATTCCTTTCTGTCACGGAATAGCTCCTTATCCTTCCCTTGAAATAGCGCGACTTTTGTTGTGGTTTCGCACTGGTCTGATAGCAGTAATGCAAGATTCGTATACAAACCATCCTCACCAATCAGTTTGAGTGTCCGCATTTGGGATGCTCCGATTTCGATAGATCTTCTCTGCATCTCGGTTTGGAGGGTGTGAAAAGTCAGTTCCTGATTCATACTTCTACACTGTTCAAAGGATCTGCCGCTGTTTTGAAGAATCATCTCTCGAATGCCTTCTTCGGTCATTGGCTGTGTAGAGCTTCCTTTTCTTACATAAACGCCACTCGGCTTTAACCCTTTTTCACGTAGATAGTACGGCCGATTTGTTCCGGTTGTTACATCAATTTCGATGACTGGTTTTTCTTCTAATTCAATCGTAGTGACCCTGACAAACGGCATGATGTCCGGTGCCAGGGAGTCCTTTAAGGAATTCACGATTTGAAGCATCACACCATCTGGATCAGAAACACCCAGAACCACTCCATCTTTACGGATACCGACATAAACGGTACCGCCATCTGCATTTGCAAATCCCATCACCTCTTTGCGGATGTCAGGGACGTATTCTTGTTTGAATTCGATATTTTGGTTCTTGAATGTTACCATCAGCTACGCTTCCTTTCTTGTTCTTTCTTTCTCGTTATACAAGAGAAAGAAAGGTCAAGAGGTGTTTATTGATAAAATGATAATAATTACTATTATTATATTAACTTTCATGTATTATTACCATATACTTTTATAAAGAATAAATTTTAAGGAGGAACTGGTCATGAAATATGTATGCGATGTTTGTGGATGGGAATATGATGAAGAAATTGGAAAAGATCAGTTTTCAAATGCAGAATAAATGATCAAGAAGAGGAGGGCTGTCAGTTATGCTTTATAACTGATAGCCTTTGGTTTTGCTAGTAGGAAGGATTTTTTATGGAATTATTATATGTGTAGAGTCTGTGGACAGAGGATAGAGGAATGTGCAGCATGTTTCCGTATTGCTACCATTTTGTTACAAATTGCTATCCTTTTGCTATCATTCTGCCTCTTTTTTTATTTCCAGAAATCTGGAATGAATCAGCACACACAAAGTGTGGGCGCAGCTTGGCATCGAAGATGACATTTTTAGGGGATTGGGGATGTGCCTCCAACGAGCAAAGACGCCCTGTGTGATCACAAGGGCACTGCTCGCCTACGGTATCCCAAATCTGGGATACCCCACACCCTCCGGGCAAAGTCCATCCATCAGGTCTTGCCTATGTTATCTGAATGCGCCTCAAAAAACAGTTTTTACATCTGTATTGTAATTCCAACAAAAAAGGATTCCTCACCAGGAACAAGATCGAGATCACCGCCATGGCTTTCAATGATTTTTCGGACAGAGGAAAGCCCGATTCCATGATCAGCAGATGTACCCTTTCGGGAGAGGAATGTTTTTCCCTCTTGCAAGGCCAGACCGTCGTAAGTGTTTTCAATCTTCAAAAAGTACATATTGCCTCTGGTTTCGCCTGCAATGAAAACGAGGCGCACCCCTTGCTTTTGGCGGCTGCACGCCTCAACGGCATTGTCCAAAAGATTGCCCAGCACCGTACACAGTTCCACATCGGTAAGCGGCATCTGATCGGGAAGATCGAGCCGTACCTGAAATTCTGTCCCTTGTGTCTGCGCCATGCCGTAGTAGTATTCAATCAGCGCATTTACTACGGGATTTTGGCAGAACTGGGCAGGGGAGTGACCCGATGTTGCCGCAACCTGTTCCTCAACCTGTAACAGGAAGGAGCAGATCTCTGTCTGCCCATGTTCAGAGGCCATGCGGTCTATGGTACGCAGATGGTGTTTGATGTCGTGGATCAGCCTTCTGTTTTCTGCCGCTGCCTCTGAAACCTGACGGCTGTATTCGGTCTGCATAGAAAGCTGACGGATGACCTGCTTGCGTTCTTCCTGAAAAATCAGGCTGTTTCCATAGCCCTCTACCACATCGCGCCAGAGGGAATAACCGATGGCTGCTGCTATGAAGAAGCTGCCCCATTCCACAAACCAACCGCCGATAACCGGCTCATAAACCGGCAGAAGGCGATCCCATATATAGGCGCAGGTTGCGGCTGCCGCAGCATAGAAGATCGGCCTGCTCCGCTGTTCTCCTCTGTAAATGGCAAGCACAGCGATGATAAATAGATAGAGTGCAGATGCCGCCTTATAACAACAGACCGATGCAGAGAAGAAACGAATGGCTCCAAGGGAGAGGTGGGAAGCCATCATGCCATACGCAAATGCATATACCAGAAAGGCAGCGCCCACCCCGTTGCTGATGGCCGCAGGCAGGAAGCCCGGCCTGCATATCCGGTTTTGCAGAACCATGATCAGCCAGGTAACCAGATAGATACAGAACAGTTCCATCGTATACCAGGGGAATACGGGAACCGCAGCCAGCATATGAAGTACAGGATAGGATGACAGGCCGCACATGGCAAGGCAGATCAGTCCGAACAGGAATGTATTTTTCTGTTTCATCCGGCGGCTGAAATAAAAGGACAGCAGCGCACAGACAAAGGTAACTGTACAGCCAAACAGGCAGAATGCAAACCGGATTCCTCTGGTTGTATTGACCGCCAGCATCGTTCCGAAAGCAGGCGGATAAACAATCCCTCCGTAAAAGTGGTCATAGTTGCTGACCGCTATGGTGAGTGTCACCGGTTTTCCACCATGAAAAGTGACCATGCGGTTTTGAACCAATGGTGTCCCCTGTGCCGGTTCCCCCATTTGCAGGATCAGATCATAATCCAGATAAAGGTTGTAAGCAGAAAACACTTCCGGGATTTCCAGTGCATACACTTCCTTCCGTTCCGGCAGAAAGAATGTCATCTGGTAAGTCCCGCAGCCATAGGGAGAAGGGCTTGCAGGACTGGAAAAATTGGTCTGCTCTCCGATGGAAAGGTAGCGCATATAATGGCTTTCGTCTTGTATTTCTTCCGGGGTCAAAAGCGCGTCAGGATAAAATGCCCAGCCGGATACCAGAAAGCGGATCGGTGACTTTTGAAGTTCTTCCTCAGAAAGCGCCAGAATCCCATTTGTCGCCTGGATTGTGTTCTGGCTATATTTATTATTGAACTGATACAGGCCAAGAAATAACAGGGATGAACACAGGCAGACCATACATAAAGCAGCATATTTTTTTACCACAGAAGATACCATCTTATTTTCGCCGCCTCCTTAGGAAAAACACACCGGCAGACAGAAGCAACAGACAGGCCGGAATCAAAAAGAATATGGGCGACCAGCTGTGCTCTGTGTCGGCAGCATGTGCCAGGGAAGCGGTATCTTCCTTTCCCACAATGGTGTAAGTCCCTGTATGGCTGATCTGAAAGGAAGCGGCTTTCGCCGTATCGTCATAGCCGGTCATGGGAACTTCCACGCCGCTTTCATCGCAAAGGAACAATGTGCCGGCTGCCGGGTCATTTGGACAGGGCAGCATGACAGAAATATCCGGCAGGGAGTTGAGCACAGTTCCATTGATGGAAAACGAAAAAGAAAAACCGCCATCCGTATCCTTTTGGATGATGACTTCAATCTGATCTTCGTTTTGGATACCCTCCGGCAAGGCGTCTTTGGGTATGCTGATAGTGATTCCCTGTTTGGAAAAGATGGCTCTTTGCTTCCCTGTCTGCAGCATCATCAAAAAGCGTGTGCCGGAAATCCGGTCAGTGGTTTCATCGAAGAACTCTGAAAAAGCAGGGCTTTTGGAATCCGCATCTTCCTCTGTATCACCGTTTGCCTGTTCCGATGGGAAATCGTCTTTATCGATATCTATGGAATCATCCTTTCCATCCCAGGATGGCTCGGAAGGCTTGTGATCCGCAGGATCATTTTCTCCGCTGACCGAAGGTGCTTTTTCAGAATCATCGGAATCCATTCCACCGTCATTTGTTGCAGGCGGTTTTGGAGGCTTTGTGGAGGGCCTGTCTGCGAAACCGTCATCCTGATCGTCGGTATCTTCAGGAGGCGGCTGAATGATGGTGTCGGGTGGATTTCCGCCTGCATCCCCTCCATCCCGGTCGCCTTCATGATACCCTTCAAGAACAATTTCATCTGCGTAGGTAAAGGACAGGATGCCGGTCTGTCCGCCGTCATAATCAACCTGAAGGCGGTAACCGCTGCCCGGCGTCAGCAGACGGGTAGCAATCGAGAGCATTTCCCGTCCCACGTAAATGCCGCTTTCCAGACGGTTCCATGAACCGTTGTTTTCGGACAGCCATACGCTGATCTTATCCAGCTCTCCCGGTGGTGCGACCCAGGGAAAATGAAGGTTTCCTCTGGCGGCCAGAAAACAGTTAATGTCTGGTCTATCCAGAGCCTGAACAGAAACAGGAATTGTAATTTTAGGGAAATCGACACGATCCGCAAATACGGTATTTTCCGGTGCGGTCAGCCTTCCTGTTGCATGGTACAGTCCCACAGTATTCAGATCAATACGCGAAAAATCCCATTCCACCACAGCGGTGTAGCTGGTTCCGTTTTCTGCATAGCATTCCAGATAATACGGGGAGGCGGCGAATAATTCCTCCAGCGTTTCAATTTCGCTGCCCTGTGGGAGCGCAAATGCATTTGTATAAGGATACCATTTCTCTATGGAGGTAATGACAGCAGACGGCATTTCTTCCACCCGGACGGAAATCTGCAGCTCCTGCAATACAGCTTCATCAAAGGCATACCCCTCCGGCAGTTCAATCCGGCCTGCTGCGGCATATTCGCCCGGAGTGGTCTGGTCAATGGCTGAAAAATCCTATGCGACAGAAAATGTTTCCTGCCGGATTTCTTCACCTGCTGTTACAGTGGCGCAAACGGTTTGATGCTGAAGGGCCAGCTGATAAATTTCCTCCAGGTCATCATCAGACGGTGTGGCTCTAAGGGGCAGGGTAAAAGCCGGCAGGGAGAGCAGTTCGCCTTCATTTTGTATTTCCGTGACAAGGACGAGGGGGATTTCTCCCGGTGTTTCCAGAGTTCCGCTATCCAGTGCCCCTGATGCCTCGCTTTCTAAACCCGGCGGATTCTCCCTTCTTCCATCGGCGTTGGCTGGGGTTGCAGTTCCAGCGGCAAATGCGGGGATACTGCCGGTAAAGCAGAGGAGGCAGGCCAGACAGCCCCCCAGAATACGCCTGTGCATTTGCTTCATTCTCATACGATACCCACCATTCCAGAGAAAACATATTGACGGTAGGTTTCCCGCAGCTGTTTTCCATTGCGGAGGGCAATCGGAAGTTCCTCCCCGTTTATCAAACGGAAGGCCTGGCTGTCAACATGGCTGATATAATCCATGTTGATTAAAACGCCCCGGTAGCAGGGCAAAAAACGCTTGTCCTTCTGCAATGCGGCAGTGACCTCTTGGAAGCCGCCGCTTACCGGTATCACGCGTTCCGCCGTATGAATCCGTGTCATACGGTTTTGATAATCTATGTATAGAATCTTCTCTGTGGGAAGTTCCAGCTTTTGACGGTCAGCCATAACCGAAAGTGTCATCACTTCATAGGGCGGTTTTAGCTGGCACAGCTCCATCGCTTCTTCAAAATCTGCCTGATGGAGCGAAAGCGGCTTCAGCAGATAATAGCTGGCGGACAGGCTGTACCCCATCCGGGCATAATCTTCTGTAATGGTCAGAAAAACGATCTTACAAAGCCTGTTTTTCTGGCGCAGCCTTCTGGCGGCTTCCATTCCATCCATGTTCTCCATATAGATGTCCATAAAGACAAGTTGAAAATTGACCTGGGCAGCAGCTTTCAGAAAATTCTCTCCGTCCTCAAATTCTGTCAGCGTATAGTCCAGCTGATGCTTTTTCATATAATTTTCCAGGCAGGCAGACAGTTCTTCTCTGTCCTCTGCCCTGTCATCCACAATCGCAATCTGCATCGTGCCATCTCCTTTGCACAATAATCCAATATGAGTATAACATAAAACCGCAGGAAAAAACTTGCGTCTTAAACAGGAAACCTGCGTCTTAAACAAAGTCGGTTGCATTTCTCTTGACAAGATGCTACCCTAATTATACTACCAGACTTTCCGATGAGAAGGTCTGGTTTTTTTATTTTTCTTTTCAGGAAAGGAGGCTCAGCATGAAAATCGCACTTTGTACGGAGCTGAGAAATGTTGAATGGTTTGAAAGCAGGCTGCGCTCCCTTTTTGATGGGGATGGACAGCTTGCGATTGATGAATTATGGAATGAGAACCAGCTTGCCCAGGCACTCCGGCGAAGCCGCTACCATGCGGTTGTCATCGCCATGACCGGAGCCAGGGGACTGGAGGCGGCCATACAGGCGAAGCGGCTGGCACCGGAGACACCGATTGTCTGGTGGAGCGATGATAAAAACTTCGCCCTGATCGCGTATCACCTGCGTATCCCTGTGTTTCTTCCGGCAGACTGCTCCGATCAGGAGCTATATGAGGCGATAAAACCCATCATGAAATGGAGGTGCGAAAATGCGAATTGCGCTATGCAGTTATAGCCAGAAAGAAAAAGAAACCGCTTTGCTGATGAAGCTGGGCAAAGTAGACCGCTTTGATAACGGCGTGTTTTGTACCTATGCCATGCAGCGGGATGGGCCTTATGATGCTGTGGTGGTCATGGAGGACGGAGCCAGGGGGATGAATTTCTGCATGAGCATACGAGGGTACAGCAGGAATGTCCCTCTCCTGTGGATTAGCGACCAGGCAGAGTTTGAACCCCAAAGCCGCAGGCTGCAGGTGGACACCTTTTTGGTGAAGCCTGTGACGGAATATCAGCTGCGGGAGGCAGTATCCCGGCTGCTTCAGAAAACAACGAGAAGGAACGAACAACGTGAGGAGGATGAATAAAATGAAATGGAAATGGAAACGGCCGGCCGCATTTTTACTGGCGGCGGCAATGATTTTTACGATGCCGGGAGTTCCGGCATCTGCGGTGGAAGCGGGTGTATCCGCCGTCCATACGGGGTTGTGCAAGCATCACCCGGAACATACAGAGGACTGCGGATATACGGAAGGAACCGAAGGGGCAGCCTGTGAACATGAGCATACTGAGGATTGCTACACCCCTGTGAAGAAGTGTATCCATGAACATGACGAAAGCTGTTACCCTGTTTTGGAAGGCAGCGTATCAGAAAATACGGCGACCCCATCTGAAGCAGAGGAGGCCCAGCCGACCGCGTGTACCCATGAATGCAGTGAGGAAAGCGGCTGTATCACAAAAGAATTAAGCTGTCCCCATGAGCGTGGCGAACATGACGGTACCTGCGGCTACATCTCGGCCACAGAGGGGACGCCCTGCGGGTATACCTGCGAGCAGTGCAATTCCCAGGACAGCGGGCTTGTTCCTGGCGCGTCCGGGAATGCTCCGGCGGAGTGCATCTGCGAGACCCACTGTGAGCAGGGGGCGGTCAATCCCGACTGTCCGGTCTGCGCTGCGGAAGATGCAGACCTCTCTGCCTGCAAAGGCACAGAGGAAACCGTCTGTATCTGCACCGACCGATGCAGTGAGGAGATGGTGAATCTGGACTGTCCCATCTGCTCTGCGGAGAATGCAGACTTCTCTGCCTGTCTTGGAAAAGAGGCGGCGGTGCTGGCTGTGCAGGCACTCATTGACGCCCTGCCAGAAACAGTCACGGCGGACAATGAGACCAAAATTGAGGAGCAGCTGAAAGCCATTGATGCAAAAATAGAGGACCTCACCGATGAGCAGGTCGCCAAGCTGGACATGACGCGCTATAACGCCGTTTGTGCGGCGCTGGCTGCGTTTGCGCTGCCGCAGGCCGATCATACCCACTGTATCTGCGCCAGTACTGCGGCGGTCAATGGCCATGAACATGACTTTGATAGCATAGCATGGATAGCGACGGATTCTCTGCCCACTTCTGCTGGTAACTACTACCTGACGAAGTCTGTGTCGGAGAGCTGGACTGTGCCAACGGGCGAGGTCAAGCTCTGCCTGAACGGGCAGACGATTTCCGGCAGTATCACGGTCGGCAGCGGCGCTTCGCTGACGCTGACCGATTGCAGCAGCGATAATTCAGGCAAGATTCAAGGCGAAGTGACCGTCAACGGCGGCAAATTTGAACTGTACAGCGGCACGATCACCGGCGGCGTGCAGGTCGGTATAAAGGGTGGCACCTATCAGACCGGCTCGTCCTTTACCATGTATGGTGGAGAGATTACCGGTAATAAAGCAGGCAGCGGCTCCGGCGGCGGTGTGTTCCTTGTCGGCACGACGAATCAGACCGACCCGCCGAGCTTCACCATGCACGGCGGCACCATTTCTGGCAACACCGCAGCCGCGTCCGATGGCGGTGGCGGCGGCGTGTATGTAGGCGAGAAGTGCAGCTTCACCATGGACGGCGGCACCATCACCGGCAACACGGCAACCGCCGGCAACGGTGGCGGCATCTATATCCACTTTAACGCCGGCAATGTTTCGATCTCCAACGCCACGATCACCGGCAACAAGGCGTCCGCCACGGGGAATACAAGTTATGGCCACGGGGGCGGCATTTATTCGGAGAGAGGGGTAACCGTCGAGAATGTGACGATCACCGGAAACAACAGTACCTTTGAGGGCGGCGGCATCTATGGAAAGGGCGCTATTACCCTCACCGATGCTACCGTTACCGGCAACAATCAATATGACGTTTACTACGGCGGAGGGGAAAGCTCAGCTCCTAAGCTCACTGTTTCCGGCTCGGTGAAGGCCGGTTATTACGCCAATTATGCGTGGAAGCTGCCCATTCTTGTATCAGGCGCATTGAGAGAGGATTCGGTCATCCGTGTGGGCGTGCGTGAAGGCATAAATCTTGGGGCCATCGCCGAACCGGCAAGCGGCGTGACGCTCCGCGCCGAGAACTTCAAGGCGGACGCCGCCGACAGCGAGACCAGCCTGGGCAAGGACGGCAAGGTCTATCTTGTGCCCTGCACGCACGAGATGGACGATACCGGCTACACCTGCAAGAAGTGCCATACGAAATTCGACGCGCGCGTGGGCGAGAGCGCCTATTATCAGACGCTGACGAAGGCGTTTGATGCAGCCGGAGGCAGCACCGTGACGCTGCTGCGGGATGTGACGCTCACAGGAAATTGCTCTGCTGCTTACAATTCCACAGCGACGCTGGATTTGAATGGCAAAACTGTCAGCAGCGAGCGTTTTTACATTTATGTCGGAGGCGGGAACAAACCCGGGACTCTGACGGTCAAGGATTCCGGAACAGGCGGCGGAACGCAGGCGCTCGATGTCACGTTTTACGTTTCCTCCAACGGAACGCTTGCAGTCGACAACTCCTACACCGGCGAGATTTCGCGCGTGGAGCTGCAGGCCGGCGGCGCATTGGAGCGCTTTGGCGGCAAAATCGGCGAGTTGGTTTTAAGCAATGCTGCGGCTGGCTCCACAAGTACGGGCTACAATCTGAAGCTGTGGAAGGGCAATACAAACGCCTGCACCATCGGCAAGTTCACGGATAACAATAAGAGCAAGGGCCTCACCGTTCAAGACCTACTGAAAACCAACCATGCAAAGTGCGAGCTGCACGGCGAAAAGGGCGGTACATGGAGCAGCGTTGATAAGAGCACTAAAATTGTGGACTTGACCGGCTATACAGCGTACAAGGTGCAGTTCCCGGAGTGCGTCCATCAGTGCGCCGATGACAGCAACCCCGTATGCTCTGTGTGCAACAAGAAACTGTACACGAAAATTACCGCCCAGAGCACCGACGGCACGACCAAGACTGCCTACTTCACGGAAGACAGTGCGCTGGAACACGGCTATGCAGAGGCCATCCAGACCTTGAACGGCTGGAGTGCAGCGGGCTGCACCGAGCCGACGCTGACCCTGCTGCGGGATATGTATGCTTTCGGCACCTCCATGCCGCTGACCGGCACACTGACGCTGGAGGGCGGAACGCACACCGCCAAGAATGTGACGGTCGCTGAAAACGCGAATGTGACCTTTGCCAGCGGCATCTATGAAGGTGCGACCATCGACGGCACGGCGACGGTGAAGGAGGGCGTCACATTTGCCGACGACGCCACCGTCACGGTGAACGGTACGCTGAACGCCAAGGGCGGTACCTTCACTGGTAATGTCAAATTCAACGGCAGCAGCATCGCGAACATCAGCGGCGGCAGCTTTAATAATGAAAAGAAATATGGCGGCGTTACGTTTGACTACAATGTCACGGGGACGATCACCGGCGGCACGTTTACCTTCGCGGATTTTTACACCACCAAAGTCAAGCTCTCCGGCGGCACATTTACGATGATCAAAACCAACGGCGACCGCAAACTCGCCGACCTGCTGGCGGAGGGCGCGGCGTATTACGGAGCAAGTGATAATCAGGCTGTGACCAATGATAGCGTGAATACGCTGGAAAATGTCAAGGTCGTGTCGCATACGCACGACGGCGGCAAGGACGGCAAGGGCACTTGCAGCATCTGCGGCAAGCAGATGGCAGCGTCGCTGACCGTCGGCGGCAAGACGAGCTGGTACGCGGCCTTTGCCACTGCCATTGAGGCGGCGAACGCGGCGGACGGTGCAAAGACCATCACGCTGTATCAGGATGTGGATGGCAATGTCTACGGGAAGCGGACCGCCTATGAGCTGACCCGTGGGCCGGTGACGCTGGCGACCGGTGGGAAAAGGGCCAAGGATGTGGACCTCATCGCCAAGGGCATTTCTCTGACAGTCACGGGCAGCAACGGAGGCTTCTATGTGACGGTGGACGGCAAAGACGCGGAATTGACCGTCAACGACGGGAATACGGAGCTCGCCATTGTCACGGCGAAGAACGGCGGAAAGCTTTCGCTGAGCAACGGCACCTTCAGCCGTGTGGCTGTAAAGGACGACGGCAGCAGCGCCAGCCTCAGCGGCGGCAGCTACGGCGAGATCACGAGCGACACCGGCTATGTCAAGCCCTACGCGCTGCTGGCGAAGGGGTACGCTTACAAAAAAACAAAGGATAACCAATGGCTCCCCAACGCCAATTCAATCCCGTCAGAAGTCACCGTTGAAAAAGCGCCCTTCGCGGTCGAAAAGATCTATCCGAATAACGATACGGGCTACACCGGAAACTCGGCGTTTGCGACGGACGGCAATATCACGCTGACTGCGGTAATCGCGCCCGAAACGCAGGGCGTCACCTACTACTACTGGTGGGAGCGCTTTGACGAATCAAGCAAAGACTGGACCACGAAATTAAACGATGTTAATACTGCGACGCATACCGGCGGGCAGAGCAAGACGCTCACGATCTCCGGGCTGCCCGTAGACAAGAGCTATCAGTACCACATTTTCGTCCAGTGCAGCAACGGCTACAATTGCTACAGCGAGCCGTTCACCGTGACCCAGCATCAGCATAGCTGGACGTACAGCGCCAGCGGTGCGACCATCACCGCGAAGTGTACGGCAGAGGGCTGTTATCTGACCGACGGAAACGGCGGCAGCGTGACCATTGCGGCCCCCGCCGAGCTGACCTACAGCGGGGAAGCCAAACCCGCCACGGTGACTGCAAGCAGCGATTGGCAGGGTCCGGCGGCGAGTGGGATCACCATCAGCTACATAAAGACGGGCATGTATGGTCCAGAGAAATTGGAAAACGGCGCGCTCCCCACCAACGCGGGCGAGTACACCGCCAGCATCAAGGTGGGCGAGGCGACCGCCAGCGTGACCTATACCATTGGCAAAGCTACCCCCAAGGCGGAGGACTTCACCTTCACCGCCCCGACAAGCCTGACCTATGACGGCAATGTCAAGAGCGCGACGGTTTCTTCCGCAAAGGCCGGTACGGGCGATGTCATCGTAAAATACTACGATAAAAACGGTGAGGAAGCCACGCCTAAGAACGCGGGCGAATACACCGTCAAGATCGCTGTAGCCGAGGGCACGAACTATGCTGCGGCCAACGGCCTGACGGCGGATGGCTGGAAGTTTAGCATCACCAAGGCGGCCGCGCCCACGATGCAGCCCATAGAGCTGACCGTTATCAACGGGCTGGCAAAGACTTACTTGGTCAATCTTCCCGCGCTGCCGACGCTGGGCGATAATTGTAAGTACGGCTCCATCAAATATGAGGCCTGCAACTTCAATCTGATTGGAGAGGGCGGCTACGCAAATTCGACGGCAATGATCACATCAAACGATGAGTTCCAGTTGACTGTCCCGGCTGTCGAACCTCAGACCGAAGGTTCCGTCGGAACCGTAGGCGTCAAGATCACCACGGACAACTATCAGGACATGCTCCTGACCGTTGAAGTCATCGCGAAGAACAAGATCGTTCCCGTGCTGGACGGCGAGATCACCGCAACGCCAATCACCTTTGGCCAGATCCTGCGCGTCAGCAACATTACTGGCACGATGAAAGACGACGGCAAGACGGTCAAAGGCACCTTCGAGTGGACGAATCCTAGTACCAAGCCCGACAAAGCCGGCGACTATCAGGCTGAGTGGACATTCACCCCGGCGGAGGGCTATGAGGAATACGCGACCGCGACCGGAACTGTGACCATCAAGGTGAACAAGGCTACCCCCACCTTCAACGCTCCCACGGCGCAGGAAAATCTGACCTATACCGGACAGGAGCAGGCGCTGATTACTGCGGGCTTGACGGACCATGGCACCATGCAGTACAGCCTGACCGAGAACGGCACATACAGCCAGGACATCCCTACCGGCACCGATGCCGGAGCATATACCGTGTGGTATCGGGTGATTGGCGATGCAAACCACAACGATACCGCACCCGCCAGCGTGGCGGTCCGCATTGGGCAGAAGCCGCTGACGATCACCGGGGTAACGGCTGCGTCCAAGACTTATGATGGCACGACAAACGCGAACATCTCCAGCGTGACCTTCGACAACGTGACCTTGAACCGAGGCACAGACTACACCGTGACCGCCAACTTTGACTATGCCGGTGTGGACAGCGGCAAGAACATCACTGCCATAGTGACCCTGATGGGGCAGGCCGCGAATAATTACGCCCTGGAGCAGAGCAGCTTCCCTACGACTGGCAGCATCACCAAGGCCGCTGCGCCTGACTTCACCAAGGAGACTGCGCTTACCATTGTAAATGACTGCGAAAAGATCTACACAGTGACCCTCCCCGCCCTGCCTGTGCCGGAGGCTCCCAAGGAGTACGGCACAGTGACCTACGGCGCACCAACGGTCAACTTGCCCAGAACCTATTACGCCGACGGTGCGAAGGTGGAAGATGGCAAGCTGATCCTGCCGATTCAGAAAAATGACGTGAAAACCACCGGCTCTGTGGGCACAGTGACCGTGGTAATCAAGAGCACAAACTATGCGGACATCACGCTGACCGTCAATGTCAATGCGACCAACAAGCTTGTCCCCACTGTTACGGCACCTACGGCAAACGCCCTGACCTACAATGGTGCAGAACAGGCGCTGGTTACAGCGGGTAAGACCACTGGCGGCACAATGCTCTACCGGCTTGGCGATTCCAAATGGAGTGAGCAGCTCCCCACAGCGAAAAATGCCGGGGAATACACCGTTTGGTACAAGGTTCAGGGAAATGCAGAGTACGCAGATGTGGCAGAACAAAGCTTGCCTGTGACCGTAGCGAAGAAAGTTGTCACCGTTACGGCGCTTGATCAGAGCGCCTACACCGGCAGCACCGCGCCCGACCTGAGCAGCCCGGAAGCAGATAAGGATTACAAGGTGGAAGGTCTGGTTGGTGCAGACACCCTGAGCGGCACGGTAACATTGACTTACGCGCAGACGCCGGATATGAGCAAAACCGGCAAAACTGCAATCAACATTACTGGTACGCTGTCAAATGACAATTATGCGATCACTTATGTTCCTGGAACGTTGACCGTTTCCAAGCAATCTTCCAGCGAAGGCGGTTCCTCCTCCGGTGGTTCGTCCAGCGGCGAAGGCGGTTCCTCCTCCGGTGGTTCGTCCAGCGGCGAAGGCAGTTCCTCCTCCGGTGGTTCGTCCAGCGGCGAAGGCGGTTCCTCC
>NZ_JAJEPS010000027.1:0-29730 GCF_020686965.1 Hominiventricola filiformis
ATGCGGTGAAAGTCGCATGTCCGGTGTGAAGCGGGGGAAAAGCTGGAGATAACTTCAAAGGCTTACCTATCGCTATTCCCATCAGATCTTGCAACCTATGGAAAGGATGCCAAGGCACTTTTAAAAGAGTTACAGTCTCAGAACGAGAGAATGTTTCTTCTGACATTCCTGGTCATGAATACCGGAAAAACGAAACAGGAACTGGAGAATAACGTGTTTCAGGCGGCGTCTATTGCTCAGAAGCATAACTGCAATCTGGTGCGTCTGGATTATCAGCAGGAACAGGGACTTATGAGTACGCTTCCGCTGGCAAATAACCTGATCGAGATCCAGAGGGGAATGACAACGTCCAGTACGGCAATTTTCGTGCCGTTTACCACACAGGAGCTTTTCCAGAGTGGAAATGAAGCCCTCTATTACGGTTTAAACGCACTTTCTAACAATATGATTATGGTTGACCGTAAAAAACTGAAAAACCCAAATGCACTGATTCTGGGGACTCCTGGATCGGGTAAATCATTCAGCGCGAAGAGAGAGATCGCCAACAGCTTCCTGGTTACGGATGATGACATCATCATTTCAGATCCGGAGTCAGAGTATTCTCCGTTGGTAGCAAGGTTTGGAGGACAGGTTATTAAGATCAGCCCAACATCTGATCAGTATATCAATCCAATGGATATCAACATGAACTATTCTGATGATGATAATCCGATTGCATTGAAGGCCGATTTCATCCTGTCATTGTGTGAGCTTATCGTTGGAAACAAGGATGGACTCCGGCCGGTTGAGAAAACGGTCATCGACAGATGCATCCGACAGATCTATCAGAAATATTTTGAAGATCCCGGACCTGAGCATATGCCGATCCTTGAAGACCTGTATAACTCTCTGCTTGAGCAGGAAGAGCCGGAGGCAAGGCATGTGGCGACAGCATTGGAGATCTATGTAACTGGTTCCCTGAATGTATTTAACCACAGAACCAATGTGGAACTCACAAATCGTCTGGTATGCTATGACATTAAAGATCTGGGCAAGCAGCTCAAAAAGATCGGAATGCTTGTAGTGCAGGATCAGGTATGGGGGAGAGTGACGGAAAACCGCAGTCAGGGAAAATCTACCAGATATTACATGGATGAGATGCATCTTCTTCTCCGGGAGGAACAGACGGCTGCGTATACCGTTGAGATCTGGAAGCGTTTTAGAAAATGGGGAGGAATTCCGACAGGCATCACCCAGAACGTTAAGGATCTGCTTGCTTCCAAGGAAGTCGAAAATATCTTTGAGAATTCTGATTTCATCTATATGCTGAACCAGGCAGTAGGTGACCGGCAGATCCTTGCAAAACAGTTGAATATCAGCCCTCATCAGCTTTCGTATGTCACACATTCGGGAGAAGGTGAAGGGCTTTTATTTTATGGAAATGTGATTCTTCCGTTCGTGGATCGGTTCCCGACCAACACAGAACTGTACCGAATCATGACAACACGTCTGTCTGAGGTATCAGAGGAACAGAAGAAGCAGTCAGCGTAAGCGGCAGCTTCTTCGGAAAGGAGTTTTCATGAATGAGAAGAAATATACAGGCAATTACGCTAAGAAGTCCACCTCAAAAGAAAAGGCATCCAAACTGAAAAGTGAAGCATCGGCAAGAAAAAGTTACCGGAAAAAGCTGAGGTATGGGAAGAAAGATAATACGCTCACGGTTGAGGATTCCAGGAAACTTCGCAGGATGAAGAAACAGGGAAGAAAAAAAATCTATAAGGAAACGGTGGCTGCCAATACGGTCCGAAACGCCGGAAATCAGAATGAAGATAAAAATGGCAGTACAGACAGTCTGAATGCAGGAATTACCGCAGCAGAAACAGGAATGGGAAAGATCAGGGCTTATGGAATGGAAAGCAAATATGCGGCAAAGATCCATAAGCGTACTGAGCAGACTGTCCAGCCGGAAAATAATGGACCTGAGCAGATGAGCATGAACAATGTAAAAATGTCCAGAAAAAAACTGATGCAGAGGGAATTTGCTGAAGCGGCAGCACAAAAGCAGAGGAAGGAGGCTGCTAACGGAGCTGGAAGCATCGGTAAGAAGTTTACGGATAAAGCAGAGGATCTGGCAGGGAGACTTGCGGAATGGATCAGAGAGTCTGTCGCTGAGCATCCATTATTTCTTGTTTCAATAGCTTCGATTATGATTGTTGTGCTCATTGTATCCGGTTCGCTGACTTCCTGCTCAGCGCTTGGCAGTCTGATTAACAATACGACCTTAGCCTCCTCTTTTACCGCTGAGGATGCAGATATCAGGCAGGTAGAAGCGGATTATATCGCATTGGAAACAGAACTTCAAAAGAAGGTGGAGCATGTAAAAAGAGACCATCCAGGATATGATGAGTATAATTTTACGCTTGCTGAGATCTCTCATAATCCTTTTGAACTGGCGGCACTGCTTACTGTTTTATATGAAAACTATACGCCTGCTCAGGTGCAGTCCATGCTGCAGACGATTTTTGATTATCAGTATAAGCTGACATTTGAGGAAATCGTGGAAACCAGAACAAGGATCGAAAACAGAACCGGCCATAAATGGGTATCGGATGGAGAGGTGGATGGTGTATCTACAGGACACATGGAGTCTTATGAATATGAGGTAGAGGTAGAGTATGAATATTACATCCTGAATACCACCCTGACCAATAATGGAATCATTGCGGCAGTAAATGGCCTCAATCTTACACAGGAACAGATGGAACGGTATAGGTTGCTTTTAGAGATGAGAGGCAACAAGCCGGAAATCTTCGGCGATAATGTGTATGCGAATCCGGGAGTGTCAGAAGAGTATGAAAGATATGCGGTTCCCGGGGAATATCTGACCGATCAGCAGTTTGCCAACCTGCTTCATGAGGCGGAAAAGTATCTGGGATATCCTTATGTCTGGGGTGGGGCATCACCAAGTACCAGTTTTGATTGTTCGGGGTTCGTCAGCTATGTGATCAATCATAGCGGAAATGGATGGAACTATGGAAGACTTACCGCAAATGGGTGGAAAAATGCGACAGCGAGAGTGGCCGCATCGGATGTAAGAGCCGGGGATCTGGTATTCTTCCAGGGAACTTACAATACGTCCGGCGCCTCACATGTAGGAATTGTGGTAGATCCGGTTAAAAAGATCATGATCCACTGTGGCAATCCAATTCAGTATGCATCGTATGATACAGCATACTGGCGGGCACATGCTTATTGTTATGGCAGAATCCAGTAAATATAAAATGCAGTATAGGTCACCGGACAGGTGGCTTTTTTACTGACCAAAAAGGAAAGGAGCAACGTTTATGTATGCAAAGTTAGATAAACTCCGCGAAGATCTGAAAAAGGCAGTAGCCAAAAGAGATGCGGCGGAAGAAAAAGTAAAGCGGTTAGAGGAAAAGCTGAGAGAAGAAGAAAATCAGCAGATCGTGAGTGATGTCGCCTCTTACAATTTAACACCGGAACAGCTGGCACAGTTCTTACAGCTGGCTAACAGTGGAAAATTGCAGGCGATGATCAGCGGCCAGATTCCTATGCCTGTGGAGGAGCAGCAGACAGCAGGAAATGATAAGGATGAGGAAGAGGAGGAATTATCAGATGATGAAAATGATTAAAGTGAAGAAGGCAGTCGCAGCAAAGATTACGGGTGCTCTTTTGCTGGCAGCAACAGTTTTAGCCGGTATCATGCCGGTTCCGGTATTTGCCCAGAGTAAAGAAGCGGTCTGCATCTGCGAGGAAAAATGTACGGATGAATCCATCAATGAAGAGTGTGAGGTTTGTATTTATGACCATAACTTCTGTGAGGGCGAAGAAGCAGAGCCCGTTGAAGAAAATTACGGTCCACTTACACCGGATGGAAATATGAATCTGGTTGACGACTATGGTTCCCTTGAAGCTGGTGGAAAGCAGTTTATCACAGTCACAACGAAGTCCGGAAACTATTTCTACCTCATTATTGACCGGGATGATAAAGGGACAGAAACTGTCCATTTCCTGAATCTGGTTGATGAAGCGGATCTTCTTGCATTGATGGAGGATGAAGAAGCTGAATCCTATAAGAATTCTCAGGTGACAGCAGATGCAAATAAAGAGCAGGAGGAAACGACAGAGGAAACAGAGGAGACTACAGAAGCACCGCCAGAAGAAAAGACGGAGCCGGAGGAAAAGAAAGGAAATAACGTGACCGGAATCATGGCGGTTGTTCTGATCATTACACTTGCCGGAATGGGCGGCTTTGTGTATATGAAGTCCCATAAGGGAAAAAAGAAGGATCAGGGACAGGACCCGGATATCGATTATTTCGATGATGACGAAGAGGATTATCTGGCTGATATGGATATTGGAGAAGAAACCGTGGCAGACCAGGAGGCAGATAGGGATGTTGCTATGGAAGATGATATTCTGATGGATGATTCCGATGAGGAATAAGATCACAGGAATGGGCAGTCGAAAGGCTGCCTTTTTTGACGGGAGGGATCTATGAAAGAAAAAGAATTTGATGAGTTGACACCAGAGGAGAAATCGGCGAGATTTCAGAAAGCCCTGGATGACTACAATAGCGGATTTGTGGAAGAAGATTATGTATTAAGGTCTGTGGCCTCAATGCGTGTTGAGGAGGCAATGGAGGATGCCGGCAGGGCTCTGGATGAATTCAAGCCAGCCCAGAGAAAAGTGATATTTGAAGCGGCCGATGCTGATCTGAATCTGGATCATTACCTGAATCCAAAGTTTTCGGCATCCCATATGAAATTCATCATGGAACAGGAAATGGCAGGAAAGGATGTTACATGGCTTCCTATCGGAAAAATCCTTCATAGGAGTATTGTAGATAAGCCGCTTACCAGAGAGCAGATAAAAAGAATAAAGGAAAGAATTCAGCGGGCAGAACAGAAGGATTCGGTGATTGCAGAGCTGAAAGAAAAGAAAAAAGAAACTAATGGAATATTAAAGACAAAGAAGCAGAGCCGGGAGAAAGGAGAACGTTGATATGGAAAGAATGAGCCGCTATATAGGATATATGAAAGAGATACAAAAAAATCGAAAAAAACGAGGAAAAAGATCCACAAAAGAATCTGTACTTAGAGGGTTAAAAAATCTGAAGAATAGGGAATTTACCATGACGATTCCGATAACCGAAAACAATAGCAATGAGTAGTGAAAATTTCAAATTGAATCAGGTGGCTATCCGCATGGTGGAAATGCCACCTCTTTTTAGTGAAATTCCCATGAATAATCCGGCGGCAGCTGTAAAAGTCATGGCAGATACATTTAAGGATTATGACAGGGAAGTGGTTGCAATCGTAAATCTAAAGACAGATTTGAAACCTATTAATATGAATCTGGTAAGCATGGGAGCCTTGGAGCAGTCAATTGCTCATCCAAGAGAAATCTTAAAAACTACGATCTTATCAAATGCATCTGGAATCATGCTTGTGCATAATCATCCATCAGGAAAACTGACGCCAAGCAGTGATGATATTGCCCTGACAGGAAGAATCAAACAGTTATGTGATCTACTTGGAGTCAGATTTTTGGATCATATTATAGTTGGACCTGGAAATGAATATTACTCTTTTCAGGAAAAGAATACAATGCCTTTGACTTCACTGAATATAGCGAAAGACCTAGATGATATAAAACTGGAGGGAATAAAAGTGGCAGAAAATACAATGATAAAAGAAGAAAAAAAGGCAGTTACATTTACTGTTGCCGAATGTAGTGAATTTCACAATAGGGGAGAGTTTCATGAAAATATTAAGAGTGCGGCGGATGCAGTAGCCAAATATAATAAAATTCCACCAGAGCGTATGCATGGCATTCCTGCAATTGGAATCAGGGTGGCAAATCCGGAAAATTCGTATGACTGTATAGAAATGGATGTACTGATTGGTAAAAAAATAGATCTGGACATGCTTCATTACGTACCGGAGATTGCGGAGAACTGGCAGGCACAGCAGATGATCGCATCCCTGATTCATGAAATGCCTGATGCAAAGATTGAAGGGAAGATTCCTGATAGTATCCAGAAGAAGATTGACTGGCTGGAGTCCAGAGATAAGCGTGCAGATGAACTGCAGCAGATCACTGATAAACTGGAAAAAGGAGTTGTGGAAGTATTCCAGAGCGACCGTTACAAACAGTTCCTTGATACGATGGCAAAATTTCCGAGATATTCCGTGAACAATTCACTGCTCATTATGATGCAGAAACCAGATGCTCAGTTATGTCAGAGTTTTACAGGATGGAAGCAGATGGGGAGGTATGTAAAAAAAGGTGAAAAGGGTATCAGTATTATTGCACCGGCACCATATACGATTGAAAAAGAACAGCCAATATATAATTACTGGGGAAAGCCTGTCTATAATGAATTTGGTGAACAAAAAACGAAGAAAGTAGAAATAACGATTAATGCTTTTAAAGTGGTAAAAACGTTTGATATCACACAGACAGAGGGAAAAGAACTTCCTTCTATCCGACCGGCAGAACTTTCTGGAAGTATAGAGGGATATCCGAAAATGTTACACGCATTGCAGGAGATCAGTCCGGTACCGATTACGTTTGAATTGGTTGATGGAGATGCAAAGGGGTATTATCATCTGGAGGATAAAAAAATTGTAGTTCAGGATGGCATGAGTGAAGTGCAGACCATAAAGACACTGCTTCATGAAATGGCACACCAGAAACTGCATGATAAGGATAATGTGCCGGAGGCACAGGACATTACAAGGAATGGAAAAGAAGTTGAGGCTGAAAGTGTGGCATATGTTGTATGCCAGCATTATGGAATCAATACTTCTGACTATTCCTTTTCTTATGTTGCAGGATGGTCAGAGGGAAAGGAAATACCAGAGTTAAAAGCATCTCTTGATAAGATCCGGCAAACAGCATTTGAATTTATTAATCAGCTCGATCAGAAAATGGAGATCTTTAAGGCAGAAAAAGAACAGGAACTGGCTCCAAATCCAGAGTTACATGGAATCGTTAACAAAGCACTGGGAGAACTTGATAAGAAGAGAAGCCAGACAAAGGGATCTGTGAAATCGAAATTAAAAGCCAATGCAGAGAAGTCAGAACAGACCCCGAAGAAAAGCAGAACATCAAAAGTGAAGGAGGAACGGGCATGAATCAGAAAGAATTCAATGAAGTGATCGGCCGACAGACAGATCGCTGTAAATCCATGCTGATAACAAAGGGATCAGAGTATGCACCTAAAGCTGTGAAGAATGCAGCCGTGGATAGACTGGCACATTTTAAGAAAGCAGCGGTGGTAATGAATTCCACACCGAAAGCAGCCCTTATGGGGATGCTGTCCAAACATCTGATTTCTGTATCTGATATGTGTACGGATGAAAGACAGTATGCGAAAGAACAGTGGGATGAGAAAATCACAGACAGCATTAACTATTTTTTGATTCTCCGGGCAATCGTAGAGGAGGAACTGAGTGAAGAAAATTGAAGTAAAAATCTTAAATCCGGAATCTATTGATCAGGCAGAAAAGATGATGGTCTGCGCAGCAAGGCTGACACAGAGAGGACATCAGATTTCCTGCCTGAGTGATTTTATGGATCTTTATGAAAAGACCTACCAGAGATCTACTGTAGCAAATCTCGTAAAGCTGCCTCATCCGACCATTCAGAAATTTGGAATCATCAATGTGGTGATTGTTGGAGCATCCAGGCGATTCCTGGCACAGATCACCAGGCACCAGAATGAAGTGAAGTATATGTCGGCAAGCCTGCAATATAGCGACTATTCAGGGGTAGAGGATTTTGTCATTCCCTATGATCTGATGGGGACAGGTTCGGAAAAAGAATATTTAAAACAGTGCAGTATGGCAATGAAAAATTATCAGAAGATGATTGCTGCAGGAGTTGATAATGATTCAGCCGGATACTGTGCACCGCAGGGAATGAGAAATATTCTTCTGATCAGTGCAACACCATATCAGTGGAAGCACATGATCCGTCAGAGAACATGCAGGAGAAACACGAAGGAAACCAGATATGTGATGCTGAAAATCTGGGAACAGCTTTGGAAGCAGAACAGAGAGTTGTTTTCTGATTGTGGCCCATTCTGTATGAATAGCGGCTGTGAGGAAGGAAAGATGACCTGTGGTAAAAGTATTCCGAATATGATGTCACCGACAGATATTATCCGGACAGACTTTCCAAAAGTATATGATATGGGATTGGGGGAAGGAGCGTCAGATGAAGATACGGTTGCTTGATTATGGTGGCAGATGCCCGGAAAGAGCTCATGCGAATGATGCTGGGGCTGATGTATTCAGTCCCAGGGATGCAGTGATCTGGCCGGGAGAGATTTGCAAGATGCCTCTGGGATTTGGACTTTTGGTTCCTGATGGATATGCGGGTTTTGTATTTCCTAAAAGCGGATTAAGCGCTCAGGGAATTGTGTGTGAATTGCCTCCCGTCGATTCCGGTTATACAGGAGAAATTCATGCAATCATTTCAAATGTAGGGAATACAGCATATGAAATCAAAGCGGATGATAAAATCGGACAGCTTATGATTCTGCCGATTGTGATACCGGATTTTACTTATGAATCATGGAAAGAACGCGGAACTGGAGCATTTGGTTCCACAGGGAGATAAGGAGAAAGAAAATGTCATATAAGTTAGTGATCGCTGAGAAGCCTTCTGTAGCACAGTCTATTGCAAAGGTGATTGGAGCAGATAAAAGAGAGGATGGATACCTGAAAGGAAATGGGTATCTGGTCAGCTGGTGCGTGGGCCATCTGGTAGAACTTGCACCGCCAGAGGCTTATGATGAGAAGTATGAAAAATGGAGATATTCAGATCTGCCGATTCTGCCGTCAGAGTGGAAGTATCAAATTTCAGATGCGACCAGAAAGCAGTTCGGTATCTTGAAAAAATTGATGGAAAGAGAGGATGTCACAGGATTAGTGGAAGCCACCGATGCGGGACGTGAAGGAGAATTGATCTTCCGTCTTGTATATCATCAGGCAAAATGCAAAAAGCCATTCGAGCGTTTATGGATTTCTTCAATGGAAGACCAGGCGATTTCGGATGGCTTTTCTAATCTGCAAAACGGAAAGAAATATGATGATCTTTATCGAGCGGCTTTATGCAGGGAGCGTGCGGATTGGAGCGTTGGAATGAATGCAACCAGATTATTTTCAACTTTGTATGGACAGACATTGAATGTGGGAAGAGTCATGACGCCGACACTTGCCATGATTGTTCAGAGGGAGGCAGAGATCGAAAGCTTCAAGCCAGAGCCGATCTACAGACTTTCCATCAGCTGTGGAGGAATTACCGCGGTATCGGATCGTTTTGAAAAGAAAGAGGATGCAGAAAACATTCTTAAAGTGCTGGAAGAACAGAAAACCGCACAGGTTATAAAAATTGATCCGGCAGACAAGCAGGAAAAGGCACCGCAGCTCTATAGCCTTACTGCACTGCAGAGAGATGCCAACCGTTTTCTGGGATTCACGGCACAGCAGACACTTGATTATACGCAGAGCCTTTATGAAAAGAAACTGGTGACCTATCCCAGAACGGACAGTCGTTTTCTTACAGAAGATATGGAAAATATGATTCCTGATCTCGCAAGAAAAATGTCGTCGAAATTTGGATACACCAAGAATATATCGGTTTATCCCAAACAGGTAATCAACAACAGCAAGGTCAGTGATCATCATGCAATTATTCCTACAGTGAACGTAGCAGATACAGAATTTGGAAAACTGCCATCTGGGGAACAGAAAGTATTGAGCTTGATCACAGCCAGACTGTTATCTGCTCTTGGCGAGCCAGCAGTAAGAAGTGAGGTTGATGTGGAATTTACCTGTGCAGACACCGTGTTCAAGACAAAGACAAAGAACCTTACCAAAAAGGGATGGAGAGAAATTCAGGATTGGATCATGGGAAGCAGCATGGATTCCGAAAATGATAAGGAAGAAAAAAGTGGGAATGCCAATATGCTGGCGTGTATCGCAATGCTGACAAATGGAAAATCGTATCCGTTACAGAATCCAAAGATGGAGGAAGGAAAGACTACACCAAAGAAACATTTTACGGATGTGATATTTTGTGAGCGTAAGGAGTGGATAGGAATTGAAGAAAGGAGTTCAGCATGAGAAGAAAAAAAGATAAAAGCAATGGCATTACTGCTTTGTATGAAAGACTGTCTCGTGATGATGATAATGCTGGAGAGAGTAACAGTATAGTTCATCAAAAGCAAATGCTTGAAGATTATGCTATGAAACATGGTTTTACGAATCTTGTTCATTTTACCGATGATGGTTGGAGTGGAGCGACCTTTGACAGACCTTCATGGAACAGACTTGTTGAAGGTGTTAAAAACGGAGAAATCACTGCCTGTATCTGCAAAGATATGTCCAGAATCGGCAGAGATCATCTGCAAGTAGGTTTTTTCACTGACATTCTGTTTAGAGAAAAGGAAGTTCGATTTATAGCAATCAATAATGGTATTGACAGTGACCGTCAAGAAACCAGTGAGTTTGCCCCTTTTCTGAATATCATGAATGAGTGGTTTGTCAGGGACACAAGTAAGAAAATTAAAGCTGTACTGAAATCCAGAGGTTCTTCCGGCAACGCTCATACAAGTAATATTCCACCATACGGCTATTTGAAAGACCCCGAAAACCCCGACCATTGGATTATTGATGAAGAAGCTGCTGAAGTAGTCCGCAGAATTTATCGCATGACTATTGAGGGAAAAGGACCTTATCAGATAGCAAGAGAACTTTCAGAAGAAAAAATAGAAAGACCATCTTATTATCTTGGCAAAAAGGGACTTGGAAATCATGCAAGCAACTATGACAAAGAAAATCCGTATATGTGGCGAGGAAATCAGGTTACTACTCTGATTGCCCGACCAGAGTATATCGGAAAGACTGTCAATTTCAGGACATTCAAAAATTCCTATAAGGACAAAAAGACGAAAAGGGCAGATAAGGAAGATTGGGTGGTTTTTGATGATACACAAGAGCCTATTGTCGATGAAGAAACATGGCTGCTTGCTCAAAAGTTAAGACAGAATGTAAGAAAAGCAGCTCCTATGGGCGAGCCTAATGTTCTGACCGGAAAGATTTACTGTGCTGATTGTGGTGCGCCGATGTATAATCACAGGCAGCGGAAAGGGCGAGAAAGAATATACTATACTGCCAAAGGCGAAAAAAGGACAAGTCATTCCAATCCGGCAGATTGTTATGAATGTTCCACATATAATCTGGGTTGTCAGAGATATGACCGGCATTGTACTTGCCACCATATTTCAACAAAAGCACTTAAAAGCATCATTCTGAAAACCATACAGGAGACTTGCCATTATGTTTCTTTGAATGAGCGGGAGTTTGTTTATTCTCTGCAAGAAGAATCGGCGATGAAAGATATTGCTGTTTCTGAAACTGTAAAAAACCGCATTGAAAGAAATCAGAAGCGAGTTCACGAACTGGATATGCTTATCAGGAAAATCTATGAAGATAATGTGATTGGAAGATTGCCGGACAGGCTTTTTCAGAGTATGCTTACTGATTATGAAAATGAGCAGAACGAGCTGAACAAGATTATTGAGACTGACACCGCTGATATGCAACGGATTATAGGCGGTCAAAATAATGTGGAGCGTTTTCTAAAGCTGGTTAAAAAGTATGAGAACATTACAGAACTTACTCCTGCCATGATAAATGAATTTATCGACAAAATTCTGGTTCACGAGCCACAAGGAAAAGGTGCAGACCGCACCACAGAGGTGGAGATATATCTTAACTATGTCGGGCAATTTCAAGTACCTGTGGAGCAGCATGAGCCAACAGAGGAAGAAAGGATTGCTGCTGAAAAAGAGGCGGAACGACTTCGCAGAAAACGAGAATCCAATCGTAAGTATATGAAAAAGATTCGTGAGAAATCAAAAGAATTTGCGGAGCATGAGCGTATAGCAGAAGAAAAAAGTTCTGATAGCAATGTGTGTGTTGAACAGAACGCCACAAGCAAATCAAATCGGCAAAAAGTGAAAGGAGAAAAAATAGCATGACAGAATTGAAATCACGAATCCATGACAAAAGCAACGGTCTGGACTATGTTCTTGTGGGCGATTACTATGTGCCGGACTTGAAGCTACCGGAGGAACACCGCCCTATCGGTATGTGGGGCAGACTGCACAGGACATATTTGGAGCAGTACCGCCCTACAAGGTTCTCTGCCCTCTGTTTATCCGGCGAACTGCATACTTACCTTGCTGACCTGGACGAACAGGCAACGGAAAGATGCAGCCTTATCATTGAGCAGATGAAACAAGCCGAGGGTGTGACCGAAACCATGAAAGCAGACAATCAGATGTTGTGGGTACAGTCCATGAACTCTATTCGTAACCGAGCCGAAGAAATCATCAGACAGGAAATGATTTACTGCTGATTTTATCAAGTCCAAAACCAACAAATTTATATCGTAAACGAAGCGACAGGTATTTCCTTATGAAGTGTCTGTCGCTTTTCATTTATCAAACTTTAAGGAGGAAAACACAATGAAGATGAACCGGAATGAAATGGAAGCCCTTTATGCCTTTGGCTGTCCGAACCTGAAAGCAACTGTCGAGCGTTTGCGTATGGTAGCTGCCCTTGCACCCGATCCAGTGGCGAAGAAGCTGTTTTATATGCTTTCCGTTAAGCTGAGTGCTGAAGGTGTTGAAAGGTGGTATCGCTGCTTTTACTGCAAGCTGCGTGTGTTGAAAAACCATAGGGAGGGCTGCTATGGCGAGACTTACGAAGATTGAGAAAGAAACAATCGTTCTCTTTAATGAGGGCGAGGACAAGGCAAATATCTACACCCACAACGCCGGATTGAAAAAGAGGTTGGCTGCTTTTGCTAAGAAGTACCCTGACCTTTGCAGACTGGAAAAATCCAATGTTCAAGGCGGTGTTTCTTATGAGCTGGCAAAGTCCCGTCTGTCTATCCGCTTCCTGCCGCCTTACAGTGAGGAACGCAGACAGAAAGCCAGCGAATATGCGAAAAAGCATGGGCTGAACAGCCAGCAGGGACAATGTGATAATCAGGGCTGATATGCGGTTAAAATGTCAGGTGCAGACCTGATGTTTTGACCGTTGCCTATCGTCTGCAAGGAAAGTATCGGGGACTATGGATTTTGCAGAAATGTGCGTTACAAGGCTTGAACAGGAACTCTGCACACAAAATTTTTTCTTCCATTCTTTAAGTTGATGAAGTATAATAAAATATGAAAAATTGAGGTTTTTAATGCTCGATTTCAAACAATCATTTTTATATATCTGGGACTATGGAGGGCAAAATGAATGATTTTTTACGAATGTGTTTGAATATAATTACACAAATAGGTCCCTATTTAGTTGTACTTCTTCTTTTGAAATATCTTGTAAATCTTCAACAAAAGAGAGCTAAAGAACGAGAGGAAGAACAGAAAAAGGGAATAATTAGAACGCATTATACAATAAAAACAGAGAAATTCCTTGTCGTGGCATTTATCGTAGGTACAATATTTTTTGCTTGTTGTACGGCTATGAGTCTTAGGGAAAAAGAAGATATGTTTGTCATTTGTATATTTGGAATATTTTTTTTAGTAGGCATAAGCGGAATAGTCAATATGGTAATGTGGAAACTGGAAGTGAACGGAGATGAAATCACATGGCGGTCAACTTTTGGAAAAAAGAGAACTTTTCGTTTTGGGGATATTACCTACTGCGAGAGAAAAAAAGGTTCTGTGCGTGTATATGTAAATGGGGAAAAGCTATTTACCATTGATAGTAATATCGATAAAGAAGAATTTATGGAAGATATAGAGAGAAGAAGAATCCCTGTAAAATCTTACTGGACAAATCAGCATAAGAAGAATCGTAAATGACATAGATTTTATAACAGTACGATGTTAGACAACTGAATATGACCGTCAAAGTCGGATGAAGAAACCGATGTATTGAGCGTAAAGCGATCATGCGTCGGTTTTTCTTATTTCATGAGCTGACAGAATTCCGACTGTATATCGCCTGTGAGGAAAGTATCGGAGACTATGGATTTTGCGGAAATGTGCGTTATAGGTAAGTAAAAAACTACTTGATAGAGCGTGAATTGAATTGTTCATATCGGTATGATATAATTTACTGAAATGAAGCAAAAAGGTGGACTTTTGTATGAAAAAATTTTTGAAAATATTGCTAATCATTGTAGGAATAGTTTTTTTGATTTTTGCAGCGCTGATATGTATTGGACTGTTTGTTGATTATGATGACCATATTGAAAATGGTCGTTATACTTATGTTCCGGAAGATGACAATAAAGACAATGCATATGTCGAATTCAATTTGAGTGATTACGATAAAAAGGATTCTGAACTCATATATTATAGTTCTGTCGAAGAAGCTATTTTGAATTCTCCTTTGAATGCTGAAAATGAAGAATTTTCTGTTCCAGAAGATTTTCTTAATCATGTTGATGAAATATTGCATATATGGAATGGCAAACAGTATGATACTATTTTCTATCGGGCAGGAAGTGATAACGATCCCGTTCAAGGTTTTGTGATTGCACGCTGCAAAAAAAAGATAGAAAATGAAAGTACACAATATGCGTTTGTAAATGCTACACCAGCTACCACTACACCAGATACCACTTATGGGGGAGACTTCAAAAAATTTATCCATTTATCTTTAACAATAAGTGATATTCAACAAGACTTAAATCCAAATTATCCGGATACCAGATTCGTTTTTGGCTATGCACATGATAAAGAAATTTACTCATTAGAAGTAGAAGGTCAAAAGCCAGATGGGATTATAGAATATGAAGAATATGGTAGAACGATGTATATGTGGTATTATAACGATTTGAAAAGCAATAAAAGAGGCGATTGTCTGAGCTACTCAGTAGATGTGCCAGAGTAATTTTTCAAATTGGCTAATCTGCCACAACTGAATATGACCGTCAAGGTCAGATGAAGAAACCGATGTATTGAGCGTAAAGCGATCATGCGTCGGTTTTTCTTTTTGCAAAATAGTCCGGTGGACTGTTTTGTAAAACCGAAGGAACTGACAGAGCTTGGGACGGGGCGAAGTCAGTTTGTTCGGGCGGGAGTACAGAGGGTGCAACCCTTTGTGCATGGGTACAGGGAATGCAATATCCCTGTGCAGGTCAAGGGCGGCAGCCTTGCCCAGTTAAGTGGCGTTTCGCCACTTAGTACTGGGTATTACTTGACGCAGAAAGCCGCAAGGAATCAGCTTCGCTGCCCTTCTCCCCTGTCGGGGAAATCAAAAAGAAGGAGGAACTCATGTGAAATTAACAAGGCACAATGGACGAGCCGGAAAGAATGGCGTTTATAATCCGAAGCACAATGACCGCAGTTTTGACATTGCCAACAGCGAACACATTGACGAAGAACGAGCCAAACAAAATCTCTATTGGGACTGTTACAATGGCTTCCGCAATTTCAAAAATCCCGAAAAGGAAAATGAGCTGTCTGCCACTTTTGAAGATGTGGAACAGCTTTTTTATCGTCAGCGGTATCGTGATTTTGTGACCGGACAGAACGAAAGAAATGTGAAGAACCGACACCCTGAAAGAAATAAGGAAACCGGAGATTTGCTCAAAAGCAAAAAGACCTGCCCAGAGGAAACGGTCTATCAGATTGGAACGCTTGATAATCATGTTCCACCAGAACTGCTCATTGAGATCGTCACAGAATTTATGGAAATCGTAAATGAGCGTTTCGGCTCTCATGTCCATATCCTGAATTGGGCACTGCACTTGGATGAAAGCACCCCTCATATTCACGAGCGTCATGTGTTCGACTGTGAAAATCAATATGGGGAGATTGCCCCACAACAGGAAAAGGCTTTGGAAGCACTGGGGTTTGAACTGCCAGAACCGGAGAAGCCTGTCGGAAGAAAAAATAACCGCAAGATGACTTTCGATTCAGCCTGCCGAGTGCTGTTGTTTGATGTGGCGAAAAAGCATGGCTTACAACTGGAAGAAGAACCGGAATATGGTGGTCGTGCTTATCTGGAAAAACAGGACTATATTCTTTTCAAGCAAAAGGAGCAACTGGCAGCACAGGAGCAAAAGTTGGAAGAACTCACGATGAAGATTGAAGATGTGGAAGCTCTGGTGGACGAGGTTGCCGATATTGCCTATGACAAGGCGGTTGAGGTCGTTGCTGATACTGTAAAACTGGAAACGCACAAGGAGGATATTAAGCTGGTGGAGCAGTCTAAAGCGTGGGTTCTCTCCCCTGAGCGTAAGGCTTCAAAGAAAGAAGTTGAGTATGCAGTGAAACGATTGGATGGCGTGATTGCCAGAATCACAAACGCTATGAAATCAACCATTCAGAAAATCCAAACCACGCTGATGAAACCGGAGGTCAAAAAAGCCGGAACGGAGCAAATCAAGAAGAAAGCCAAAAATTCTATTATAGAGCAGTTGAGCCGCAAAAAGAAAGAAATTGCAGAGCGTGAAGTCAGCCGGACGGATCAGGCAAAAAGCAAAAAACAGGATATGGAACTCTAAAGCACTTGCTGTTTTCACTTTGAAAATGACAGGTGCTTTTGCTTTAGGGAGTAAGAAAATATCTTCCATTCTTTAGGTTGATGAAGTATAATGATAGTAAGAAATTTTTTGTAATGACCTTAATCCAATAAGTGATTTTGCAATTATTCAGTAAAGGATGTAATTATATGAAAAAAGTATTGTTGCTTTCCAGTGTGATTATTATACTCGGTTTAACAGGCTGCTCTAACAAATATTTCAATGACTGGTTTAGCTCTGAACAAAATGAAACGGATAAGATGTGTCAACAAATTATCGAGGCATGTAAGCAACAGGATTCAGAGAAACTCAAATCTCTATTTTCCGAAGAAAGCAAAAAGAACATTGAGAATTTAGACACTGAAATCTCTGCTTTTTTCGATTATATTGAGGGCAGTATCCAAAGTTTTGAGGGCGATTGTGCATCATCAAGTGAAAGCAACTATGGTAAAAGGAAAACGGAATTGGATGGTATGTATCTCATATTGACAGAGAAGGAACGGTATTGTATGAATTTTTATATGTATAGTGAGGATGATGAAAATGCTCAAAATGTGGGGATATATAAAATTGAAATTGCATTGGAGAGCGAAGTGGCTGAGGATAATTTTATATGGGATAATCCCCCAAACGGTATTTTTGTTGGAGGACAAAATTGATTTTTGTTATGAGAGAACATTAAAGTATAAATTTCGGATGGTATAAGAAAAACTGACTACAATTAAATCTTCACAGCTTTACTAAGCAGGAAATCTGAAAAGTTCTCCTGCTTTTTTGCACTCAAAATAGAATGTGGAACTCTAAGACACTTGCTGTCTTCGTTTTGAAAATGACAGGTGCTTTTGCTTTGGGAGGCAAGAAAAAATCTTCCATTCTTTAGGTTGATGAAGTATAATGTAAGCAACAAACTTGAAGTTTAAGGGGATGATATTATGGATTTTGCTATATTTAGATTGTTTATAAGAGTTTCATTATTTGTTATAGCGTTAATTGCTTGCATTATCTATCTAATTAAAAAAAGAAAACTTATCTATTCGATATTTTTTGATAAAGAAGCGATAAAAAAAGAATATACTGGAAAAAATGATATAATATTTCTTCGATTGGCTAATACCATTCTTGTTATAGTAGCTATTCTTTTAATCTTATATTTGAAAGATTTTGTTTTAGATATGCCTTACATCATAAACAAACAGTATAGTTATGCAGAAGGATATGTAACTGAACAATCTCATGGTGGTGCAGATATATCTTCTGAAAGAAGAAGTATTTTTCTATATGATAAAGTTAAAGATGATGAAATCGAAATCACAGTATTTTCAAGGTATATTGATAAAAATACTTATTTAAAGGTACAATATCTTCCGCATACGAAATATGGTGCTATTGTAGAAATTAAATAATTCATTCTAAAAAGAAAATTTCCAGTTTGTATAACTGGCACCCCAACCACAATTAAATCTTCACAGCTTTGCTAAGCAGGAAATCTGAAAAGGTCTCCTGCTTTTTTGCACCTAAAATTAAATATGGAACTCTAAGGCACTTGCTGTTTTCGTTTTGAAAATGACAGGTGCTTTTTTCGTTTCAGGAAAGGAGTCACATGAATGTATTTGAAGTTGTAAAAGAAAATGTTACTGCCCGACAAGCCGCAGAAGCCTATGGCTTGAAAGTGGGTCGCACAGGTATGGCGTGCTGTCCGTTTCACTCAGATAAGTCCCCCAGTATGAAGCTGGATGAACGCTATTACTGTTTTGGCTGCGGAGCAACCGGAGACGCTGTTGATCTCACAGCGAAGCTATTCGGTATCGGGCTGAGGGAAGCTGCTGTCAAACTTGCTGAAGATTTTGGTCTTAACTATGACAGCCGACAAAAGCCCAGTGTCCGCCCTCGTATTCGTGAGCCGACACCGGAACAGAAGTATCAAAAAGGAGAAAATCATTGCTACAAGGTGCTGACGGATTATTTTCATCTTCTTAGAGAATGGGAAAAGAAATACGCTCCTAAACAGCCGGATGAGGAATGGAATCCCCTGTTTGCAGAAGCACTGCATAAGAAGAACTATATCGAATATCTGCTTGATATTCTTCTGTATGGTTCATTGGAGGAACGAAAAGCACTTGTGGCAGAACAGAGAAAGGAGGTGTTAAAACTTGAACAGCGAATTGCAGAACTGTCAGCAGACAGAACCATGCACAGTAGAAGAAATCCGAAACAGCTTAGAGCAGAGCGAGAAAGGTAAGGTTTATAATACTGCCGCAAATTATAAGCGTGTTCTGCAATATGATCCACTTTTGAAAGGGGCTATCCGAAAAAATCTTCTGACCGAAAGAATCGACATTGTGAAGCCCCTCGGTTGGTATCGTGACAGCCCGACATTGACGGATGTGGATGTGAAATATCTGCTCCTATATTTTGAAGAAAACTATGGATTGACCGTAGAGAAGAAAATCATAGACGCAGTTGCGGTTATTGCCAACGAAAACCGTTACCACCCTGTCTGTGATTTTCTTAATGCCCTGCAATGGGACGGAACAGAACGCATACGCTTCTGTCTGCACCGCTTTCTCGGTTCTGATACAGATGATTACACCTATGAAGCATTGAAGTTGTTTCTGTTGGGTGCTATCTCACGAGCCTTTAAGCCGGGGTGCAAATTTGAGGTTATGCTCTGTCTTGTGGGCGGTCAGGGAGCTGGAAAGTCCTCTTTCTTCCGTTTGCTTGCGGTCAATGATGACTGGTTCTCTGATGACTTGAAAAAGCTGGATGATGAAAATGTGTACCGCAAAATGCAGGGGCATTGGATTATTGAAATGTCGGAAATGATTGCAACCGCTAACGCTAAGAGCATTGAAGAAATCAAGTCCTTTCTGAGCCGCCAAAAGGAAACCTATAAGATACCGTATGAAACACATCCGGCAGACAGAAAACGACAATGTGTGTTTGGAGGTTCTTCTAATACCCTTGACTTTCTTCCCCTTGACCGAACAGGCAACCGCCGCTTCGTTCCGGTTATGGTCTATCCTGAAAGGGCTGAGGTTCATATTTTGGCGGATGAACAGGCTTCCAGAGAGTATATCAATCAGATGTGGGCAGAAGCTATGGAGATTTACAGAAGCGGCAATTTCCGTCTGAGATTCAGTCCGGCTATGAACGATTATCTGAAAGCCCACCAAAAGGATTTTATGCCGGAGGACACAAAGGCAGGACAGATTTTAGACTATCTGGAACGCTATTCCGGCAGCATAGTCTGCTCTAAGCAGCTTTACAAGGAAGCACTGGGGCATGATTATGACGAACCGAAACAATGGGAACTGCGAGAGATCAATGACATTATGAATAACGCTGTCACAGGCTGGATGGCGTTCAGCAATCCGAGATATTTTCCAGAGCCTTACCGCAGACAAAAGGGCTGGGAGCGTATCAGGAACGACAACGAGCCTGACAACAGCATGGATGGTTTTCAGGAAATCCCGACAGAGGAAATGGAACAGTTAGGACTTCCGGAGGAATGGTTGAAGCAAAAATAAAAGCCCGTTGTCGCTTCGGTTGTCGAGCCGGTTGTCGGTCTGGTTGTCGGGCAAAAATCCCGAAAGCCTTGATATTGCGGCACTTTTCCCTCTCTGACAACCATGACAACCAATATTATAAAGAAAAAGGAAATAGTAAAAAAATAGTATCGCCCGATAAAGAAAAAAGGTTTTCTGATGTCCGTTGTCGGAACTTCGTTGTCAGACCTTTCCTTGTCGGGCTTTTTTCATTTAATTAGGAGGAATATCGTATGACAAATATCGTGAACAGTACACTACCCACCCCAAATAACCATTCGGAGAAAAATAAACCGGATGGAGTTTTTGTGATTAAGCAAGGCAAAACAAATTATAAAGTCAAAGTGTTTTTTGACCATAGTAGCGGTTTGACTGCTGAGGACAGATTGAAACGCATTATTCAGGCAGAAGCAGAGAGAGAATCTGCGTAAGTAATATGAAAAATATCCATGCACCCCCTTGACAAAAGCTTTCAGAGGACAGTTTATTATCTGCAATGGAGAGAGCTGGTGCAGATGAGATGCCGGATGAAGTAGAGAGGAAAGGAATTGGAACATCAGCCACAAGAGCAGCAACCATTGAGAAGCTGGTGCGAATCGGTTTTGTGGAAAGAAAAGGGAATAAGAAAACGAAATATCTTTTACCGACTCATAAAGGAGTGGCACTTATCACGGTTATGCCGGAACAGATCAAGTCTCCCTCCATGACAGCAGAATGGGAACAGAAACTTCTGGACGTGGAAAAGGGAACATTTCAGGATGCAGAGTTTATGAGAGAGATTGATGGAATGGTCACAGAGCTGGTTGGTACATACAAGATTGTTGAAGATGATGAACTGCTCATGCCGCCGTCAACAGAAAAAATAGGAATCTGTCCATCCTGCGGACAGCAAGTGGTGGAGAGGCAGAAAGGATATTCCTGTGAAAACAGGCAGTGTAACTTTGTGCTCTGGAAACAGAATCGATTTTTTGAAGCACTTGGTAAGAAGATGACCAAGCAGACTGCGATCAAACTTCTTTCGGATGGAAAGGTAGCATTGAAGGGATGCAAATCAAAAAAGACCGGAAAAAGCTATGATACAACGGTTGTCATGACGGTTGATGAAACACAGAGGGCAGTGTTCACACTGGATTTTGAGAAGAAATGATAGAGAGATCGAAAAGAATAGAATTGAGAGTGACGTCAGAAGAACTCAAGCAGATTCGTGAGGGTATGCAGGAGACTGGTATTTCCAGTCTTACTGCATATATGATCCGAATGGCAATTCACGGATATGTGCTTAAGATGGATCTTTCTGATTTAAAAGAGCTACTTCGGCTTATGCAGATAGCGGGAAACAACCTAAACCAGTATGCGAAGAAAGCCAATGAGACAGGCAGTATTTATCGGGAAGATATTGAAGAACTGAGAACGGCTCAGAAAGAAATTTTGCAGGAAATGAGGAAAGTGTTGGAAAAATTGACAGCGATTATGTAAGGCAGGTGAGAAGATGGCGGCAACAAAGCTGATAGCAATGCATCAGAACAAAGGCCGGAGTGTCATGCAGTGTCTGAAAGACAGAACGGATTATGCAATGAACGGAGAGAAAACAGAAGATGGAAAATATATCTCATCTTATCAGTGCAATCCGGAACTTGTTGATCTGGAGTTTGCTCAGGCAAAAAAGGAATATCTGCATAAAACCTGGCGGCAGCCTAAAGGAGATGTCATTGCATATCAAATCCGTCAGTCCTTCAAGCCAGGAGAGATTACACCGGAAGAAGCAAATCAAGTTGGATATGAAACGGGAATGAGATTCACAAAAGGAAAGCACGCCTTTATTGTGGCAACTCATGTTGACCGGGCTCATATTCATAATCATATCATTTTCAATTCTACCAATCTGGATTGTGATCGGAAGTTCCGTGACTTCTGGTTTTCCGGGATTGCATTGCAGAGACTCAGTGATATTATCTGTCTGGAACATGGACTGTCTGTTATTCAGAAAGCAAAACCGAGTGAGAGACAAAAGCGGACTAAGTACCCGGATCGTGTGAGCATGAGGGATATTATCCGGGAAGATATTCTGAAATGTCTGGATCAGAAACCGGCAGACTTTGAAGAAATGCTGAAATTTTTACAGGCGGAAGGATATAAGATCAAGCGCGGAAAGCATACTGCAATCTGTGGAAAAGAACAGAAACGCTTTATCCGATTCCGTTCTCTGGGAGAAGATTTTACAGAAGATAATCTGATAAAAGTGATCGCTGGGGAGAAAGAATCTCCTGAAAGAAATGAAAAGTTACCGGACAAGAAAGAAGTAAAACCTGAAAAGCGGAAGTTCGATCTGGTAGTTGATATTCAGGAAAAGATGGCTCAGGGAAAGAACGGAGGATATGTCCGGTGGGCGAAGAAATATAATGTGAAACAGTTTGCAGAATCCATTCTGTTCTTGCAGCAGCATGATATTCACGATAAACAAACCTTGGATGCGCTGGTGGCCGAAAGCTCTGCACGGTATCATGAGCTTATGAAAACGATCAAAGATGCTGAGGAAAAGATGGAATCGAATAAGGCAATCAAGACGCATATCATCAATTATTCCAAGACCAGAGAAACATATATCGCTTATCGAAAATCAGGTTATAGTAAGAAATTTCTTGAAGAACACCGGGATGAAATCACTCTTCACAAAGCTGCCAAGGAAGCCTTTTCCAAACTTCCAGAAGGTAAGATCCCCAGGGTGAAGGATCTGAATGATGAATTTGCAAGACTGCTTTCTGAGAAAAAGGCAGCTTACAATGAGTACAAAAAAATAAGAAAAGAGATGCAGGATTATCAGATCGCGAAGCAGAACGTGGAATCCTTCTACACAGCTCAGCAGAGCTGGGATGCAGAGGAAGATCTGAAAAAGAAACGACAGCAGCAGAGATAAGTATCAGGGCAATCATCAAAATGCAAATTGGCGATTGCCCGCTTTTTTTATTTCCGGCGGAACCGGAATGAATCAGCACTCACAAAGTGAGGGCGTAGCTTGGCATCGAAGATGTCATTCTAAGGGGATTGGGGATGTGCCTCCAACAAGCAAAATGCGCTCGTGTACGTACGAGGGCACTGCTTGCTAACTTGCGAAGCAACAACGATTGCGGCCTTCGTGTGCCGCTTATGAAAAGGAGAAAAGAAGACATGAAAAGAGATAATAACAATGAAGAAAAAGAAATGATCACAGCAGAGGATATCACAGAGATTGAGTTGACACAGGCAGGATATTATTGGGAGATGGGATATAATGAGTTTGATTTCACCTGCAAAATCAAAGGGGAAGATGATGAGCTTCACATGCAAGAGCAGCGTCATGATAATGGCAGCGGTTTTGTCATTCGCTCGGGAAAAAATGATATCTGGGAGAGAATGACAAGAGCGGAAGCATGCAAGTTGGATGATAAGCTTCAGGAAACAATCCAGTATGGGAAATATCATAAAAGAATTGGCGAGCTGACGTCTATGGCTGACTGTAAGGAAATGGAATTTGAACTGACGGAGAATAACAATATGTATTTAAACAAGGCAATAAGAAAACTCTGGTCAGAGCTTGCAGCTAAGCAGGAAGAAATAATGGAATCTGAATCAGAGGTTGTCACCGATTTCAGAAGAAAGACAGATAAGAAATTTCATCAGATTGAAGGAATGAGTGCTACAGAGATTGAGAGCATTGTGTCTGATTATGCACAATCAAAGATTACAGAATGCAATCTTGATGCAGAGATTGTTTGTGTAATTGTATCAGGGAGTAGGTGTCGTGGAATGGAAAAGCCTGGATCTGATCTGGATATTGTCCTGGAATATAAGGGCAGTATCAGGGAAGATACTTTCTTTGATATTCTTCATGAAGACGGAATGAAAATTGGTGGTGTGAAAGTAGACATTAATCCGATTACTGAGGGAAAGACAGGAACATTGGAGAGCTATCTTCCGGAGGTGGAGAATTATCTTGAACAGAATCATAAAGATAGAAATAAGAAAAAGTCTGTTAAGGAAAAATTAAAAGAGAATCAAACAAAGACAAAAGAAAATGTATTAATGGGAAATGCAACGCATAGACGAAAATCAAGACATTTACTAAGTTGATTCTCTATTATAAGTTTATATTTGATCTGCAATCTGCACTCTGGTATTCAAAAAGTTGATCTACCGGTATGTTTAAAAAATTAGCCAGTTTCATGGCATAAAGCAAAGAGGGAATGCTTCTGCCTTTCTCAATATTGATAAGGGTACGAACGTTCATGTCTGCACCGTCAGCGACTTGTTGCTGGGTGAGACCCAGATTTGTTCGTGCCTCGTATAATTTGCAGACAACTGTTTCTGCGTACATAGAGCAATCCCCCTTTGTAAAAATCATTTTATAGGATTAAGATAATACACGTCCAAAAATCTTAAAGGAACTATTTTCTGTCACTGGAATAGGATCATACTTCTTATTCAGTGATATGAGATAGGTTCCTTTTTTGTTATTCTGGAATTTCTTTACATAAGCATTTCCATCCAAGTAGAAAATACCGATTTCGCCATCTTCAAGCTGTTCGGTCTGCTCGATCCAGATAAGATCTCTATCGTGATAGCGGGGCTCCATACTATCTCCGCTGACATGGACACCAAAAGTCGATTCTTCTGGAATATCCGGAGAGGAATACATTTCATAATCTTCTCCATCCAGGAAGGAGCCGGTACCGGCGGAAACGGTAGTATAGAATACTTTTCTTTCTCGGATCAGGTGAAGCGGAATGATCTCTGCACGTTTATAGTCACCGCTTTTTTCAAGCAGATGAATATAATCCATGACTTTCTTCATTCCTTCTTCATTCAGGTTTCGGAATGGATTAATCGGGTTCTTCCCAATAAATTCAGTATATACATCATAAATATCCAGTATTTCACAGATGGCAAGCAACTGTCTGGCACTGGGCTGAGTGATGCCGGATTCCCAAGCACTGACCGTATTCTGTTTCACACAAATATTATAGTCTTTCAGTTCTTCTGCGAGCTGGCTCTGGTTCAGTCCGCGTTCTTTTCTGTATCTTGCTATGGTCTTTCCCAAATCATTCATAATAGATTGCCTTTCTAATGCTGTCGTAAGTGTCATCTCGTCGTAGGAGCTATATCAACTATACCATTATTGCTGTGAAAATTCAATAAAAATATCTGTTTAACAGATAATATGAATTAAAATTCACTTGAATATCAGTTTACATAGTATTATAGTGACTACTGTAGACGACGGATACACAGACTGGAAAAGAGAAAGAAGGTGAGCGAATGAGCCGGACAATACTTCACAGTGACTGCAACTGTTTCTATGCATCTGTGGAGCTTCTGCATCATCCGGAGCTTCGTGGAAAGCCTGTGGCAGTCGGTGGTGATCCGGAGGCAAGACACGGAATCGTGCTGACTGCGGATTACACGGCAAAGCGTTATGGTGTGAAAACCGGTATGGCTCTGTGGCAGGCAAAGCAGGTATGCCCGGACATTATATTTCTTCCTCCGAGGATGGATCTGTATCTCAGATTTTCCAAAATGGCACAAGAGATATATGCGGAATATACAGATAAGAGAGAGCCATATGGTATTGATGAGTCCTGGCTGGATGTGACAGACAGTGTGAGTGTCAAAGGTGATGGATACCACATTGCAGAAGAAATCAGTAATCGGATGAAGAAAGAGCTTGGAATTACCGTGAGCGTCGGTGTGTCGTTTAACAAGATTTTTGCCAAGCTGGGTTCGGATTACAAGAAGCCAGATGCCATAAGTCATAGTATGAGAGATACTAACATATACTGTATAATAGCTGTAGAAATTGCTTGACAAGAAACTAAAAGTTAAGTAAGATGAATACAGTGATCGCGTTGCAGAAACCTGTGAGGCCTGCGACCGGGGGAGAACCTGCGGGGTCTCCTCTTTTTTTTACCTTAGGGAGGCTGCATATATGTCAAAAGTTTTTTTGAATTATGATCAGCAGATAGAAAAATTAAAAAAAGAAAAGAACTTGCTGATTGAGGATGAAATATATGCCAAAGAAATTTTAAGGCAGACAAGTTATTATTCACTGATTGGCGGATATAAAGATATTTTTAAAAATCCGACCACAAAAAAGTATAAAGACGGAACAAGATTCGAGGATATTGTAGAGCTGTATTATTTTGATGAATCTTTAAGACAGTTGTTTTTAAGATATCTTATTAAGGTAGAAAATGAAATAAAGTCACAAGTTTCCTATTATTTCACAGAAAAGAATGGAGAAAGTCAAAACGCATATCTGGATAGAACCAAGTACAATTACATTGGAAAGAAAAATCAACGAGACATTGACCGCTTGATAAAAATATTAGAAGGATATGTTATAAAACCAACAGATTACCATTATATAAATCATTCACAGAAAAAATATGGGAATGTTCCATTATGGGTACTTACAAATGCATTAACATTTGGAAATATTTCAAAAATGTACATGCTGCTTCCACAAGATATACAAAGTAAGGTCAGTAGAAATTATCAGTGTATTAATGAAAGGCAGATGATATCTATTCTGACTGTGTTAGTTAAATTCAGAAATGTTTGTGCACATGGAGAACGATTATTTACATATAGAACGGCAGATAGTATTCCTGACTTGCCGATACATGTAAAATTAAATATTCCACAAAAGGGTGTACAGTATGTAAATGGAAAAAATGATTTGTTTTCTGTGGTAATAGCCTTAAAGTATATGCTAAGTGATTACTGGTATAAGTCATTTATAAAGGAACTTAAGTCACTGATCGAAAAATATCTTAAAAAGCATGATAGTATATCAGAACAGGAATTGTATGAAAGAATGGGATTTCCAGAAAATTGGAAGAAGATAACAAGATATAGGAAACAATAGTGGGATTGTAAAGAAGTGTAAAAATACTGCATTTGCGGTCAATTTGTTATCGACAGTTGACCGCAAGCACGGTATAATAGACGTAGATCTAATAAGAAAACCAAATAATCATTACTGTAAAATGTCAGGTAATGGTAGTCATCATTTATAATAGGAAGGAACAGGTTGGCTTTACCCTAATGGTGGAAAATCCACCATTTTTCCACCCAAACTGCAATTCCTTAGATGAAAACAGGTTTTCTTATCTTTTCTGAAATTGACAGAAAAAGCAGTAAAATCAAGGCTTTGAATGACTTTGATTGACATAGAATGCAAGCTATTTTCTGTACCAGGACGAACTCCTAAGAGAAAGCCGAGGCATTCCCCAAAGGGAAAAAATAAAAAACAACTTTCAGTTCGAATCTATTCTGAATAATGCTAAAGGTGACAACAAAGCATTCCCCAATTTGGGGAACGTTCTAATGTTACCAAATCGAAAAAATCTGTAGATTGACAACTCAAAATAGAGTTGATAATCTTATATATGGCCGAAGGGAAAAATCCCAGAAACCCAGTAAAATCAAGGGTTTGCGGCATGTGTCGTCATAGCTCAGCTGGATAGAGCACTCGCCTCCTAAGCGAGGGGTCGGAGGTTCAAATCCTCTTGGCGACGGGCTTCAAAGCGTTCGAAAATGTTAGCTGGATTAGCTGACAACGAACGCTTTTGTTATTTTCAAATCACGTTCGTGACACAAAATTCCATTCAAAATGATCAATTTCCAGCTAACGCAATCCGATTTTTGTTAGCTGACAGCTAATCAAAATTACCGGTTTGCAAACATGGGTTTTAAGAAGTCCAGCTAACATTTGGGTTCCGCTCCGTTGTCACCCCTTATTCGGGGATGTAAATCAGAGAAAAGGCGGGAAAAGAAACAATCTCTCCCAAACCTGCAAACATGAATTAGCTGAAACAGTATTCAATTCTATTAGCTACAGCTAATGGTCAAACAGCAATGTCTGTTTGGAACTTTACTATCTATAAAAGTTCCAGGCAGGCATTTTTTATTTCCTGAATCCTGGAGGAAAGGAGTCAAGATGACTGAGCCAAACAGACAATCAGGAGAAAACGAAGAAAAAATCATAGAAATTGAGATTGAGCGTCTTCGTCCGTTCAAAGAGCACCCGTTTCAGGTAAAAGATGATAAGGAAATGTTTCTTTTGCAGGAAAGCATTGAGAAGTATGGAATTTTAAATCCGCTAATCGTCAGACCAGTACCGGATGGATACTATGAGATCATATCCGGTCACAGAAGAAAACATGCTGCGGAGAAACTGGGATACCGTAAAGTACCGGTGATCATCCGAGTATTAAGTGAAGATGATTCCATCTTGAGCATGGTAGATTCCAATCTTCACAGAGAACGGATCAGCTACAGTGAAAAAGCTTTTGCTTACAAACTGAAGAATGACGTATTAAAAAGAAAAAGTGGTCGAAAAAAGAGCCAAGTTGACCACAAAACACCAAGAAAGCGGGCAATAGAAATCATCAGTGAAGATTGTGGTGATAGCCCAAAACAAGTGCAGCGTTATATCTCACTGACAAAACTGATACCGGAAATGTTGCAGAAACTGGATGATGAGATCATTTCTTTTTGTCCGGCTGTAGAGATAGCTGCATTAAGCGAAAAAGAACAAAGAGAACTGCTTGTAGCAATGGAGTATGCACAGGCAATCCCATCACTCTCACAGGCCCAGAGGATCCGGCAACTGAGTAAAGAAAAACAGTTGTCACTGGAAAAGATGGAAGAAATCATGTGTGAGGTTAAAAAGGGTGAAATCACAAGAGTGGCTTTCACAAACGAACAGCTACATAAGTATTTTCCAAATTCTTATACACCGGCAATGATGAAGCGGGAAATACTGGCACTGTTGAAATTATGGAAAAAAGAATCATGGGAAAGTTAAAGGAGGAAGAAATCATGTGTAAAGTTATATCCGTAGTAAACCAGAAAGGCGGCGTTGGAAAGACCACCACAACCGTAAATGTAGGCATTGGACTGGCAAGAGAAGGTAAGAAAGTGTTGCTGATCGACGCGGATCCACAGGGAAGTTTAACAGCAAGTCTTCAGTTCACGGTTGCTGTCGATATCTCCTACATCGATAAGGAAGTACAGGAATGGATTTACGAATATATCAGCGACACTGGATTTATCAAGCCCAAACAGATTGCAGCACTTAGAAATCAACTGAATAATGGACCAATTAATCAGATTCAGATGTTATCGATTTTCAATAACTGTGTGATGGCAAAGAAAGTATCCCGGTCTATCACTTTCTCAGAAAAGAAACTAACAAAGTACTTTCCGGATGATTATACAGCCAAAGATATGGAGCAGGTGATTGAATCATTATTAGAAAAATGGATGCAGGAACAGTCCTGTTAAGGATAGAAAAAGCTAAGAAAACAAAGTCAAAGAAGTTTAAAAAGAGGACTTCTTATGGACAAAGCAAGTGGAAAACTGACGGTATATTTTGAAGAACCATTTTGGGTAGGTGTATTTGAACGTATTGAAGATGGTAAACTATCTGTGGCGAAGGTAACATTTGGTGCAGAACCAAAGGATTACGAAGTGCAGGAATATATTCAAAAATACTATTTTAGTTTGAAATTCAGTCCGGCTGTTGATACTGTTGTAAAAGATATAAAAAGAAATCCCAAAAGGATGCAACGTGAAG
>NZ_JAJEPS010000028.1:0-21155 GCF_020686965.1 Hominiventricola filiformis
GCAGAGGTGGAAGCGCAGTAATGCGTGAAGCTGACTGTTACTAATAGGTCGAGGGCTTAACCAAGAGGTTTAGGTGGTAAGGTTTTGGAAAGAAAAAGTATTGACTGTATGCAGTTTTGAAGGCACAAACGAAAGAGATCATCACGAAAGTGATGATCTTTTTTTGTATGTTATTGCTTGACTCGAAAAGTATAATACAATATATTTGTTCTAAATAGAACATTAAGAAAGGGGAGTAGATATGCATTTCTGGGATCAGCATAAGACAATTACCAGCTATTATGAATTGCTTGCAAGGGAAGTATGCGATACATATCAGCTGACGCAGATGGAATATGACATTCTTATGTTTCTACACAGTAATCAGCAGTATAATACGGCGGCAGATATTGTAAAAATAAGGAAATCCACGAAATCCCATGTATCAGCTTCGTTGAAGGATCTGGAAAAGAAAGGATTGGTTGAAAGAATTCAAAGTGCAGACAATAAGAAACATATTGAAATCAATCTGTTAAGTAAAGCAGAGCCAATTGTAGAAGCAGGACTGAAAGCACAGAGACAATTTGCCAAGAATGTGTTAAGCGGGCTGTCAGAAGAAGAAAAAACGGTGTGTATCAGTGTATTTCAGAAAATCTGCAATAATGCAAACGAATTTTTAAAGAAAGAAAAGGAGCAGGAAGTTTGAGCGAGAAAACATATAAACCACAGATGCCGGATCTCATGGAAGCAGTATTCGATGCGGTATATTTAACATTTGATCTTATTGCAGGCATTTTATTTTTTGCCTTATCAAATGGAAATCCGTTATTTATTCTTTACGGAATATTGACATTTACTCTTTGCGGTGGGGATGCATTTCATCTGGTTCCCAGAATTTTCAGAGCAGTGGGTGGAAGCAGTGAAAAAATAAAAAGACAGATGGGAATTGGTCTGCAGATATCCTCTATTACCATGACCGTATTTTATATTATTTTAATGTATGTCTGGAAATATACATTCCCGGAACTGAGAGCACCTGTTGCGGTAGAAGCAATGATATGGATATCAGCGATGATCAGAATTGCAGTATGTATTTTGCCGCAGAATAACTGGTGCAGTAATGAGGGAAATATGCCACTTTCCATTCTCAGAAATGCGGTCTTTGCAGTCACCGGGATAGGCGTGATTATTTTATACGCGATTTCCGGAAATACAAATGCCTATATGTGGATTATTGCGATGGGACTTCAGCTTTTATTATCTTAAGAGGAAAAAAGCATCAGCCATTTTTTGTTTGGCTGATGCTTTCATTCTCGAATTACTGAATCGGTTCAAAATCCACGGCACCGTGTTTGCACAGCGGGCAGATGATATCTTCCGGAAGTTCATCTCCTTCATAGATATATCCGCAGACTTTGCACACGAATCCTTTCTTGCCGTCTGTTTCCGGCTTCGGTTTTACGTTCTGCTGGTAGTAGGTGTAGGTCATGGTATCCTGATCGCTCATGACACGGGCTTCTGTGACGCTGCAGATGAACATACCGTGAGTGCCCAGATCGACATACTGTTCTACTTTCAGAGACATAAAAGCGTTGATATATTTATCCAGGAATACCAGACCGTTTCCGGAACGGTTGATCTTTTCACCTGCAAACTTGTCAACTGTTCGTCCTGACTGGAAGCCAAACTGCTGGAAAACGGAAAATGGTGCATCTACGGACAGGCAATTAACATTCATGATGCCGGTCTGCTGAATTACATGGTGAGAGTAGTTTTCTTTATTGATATTGACCGCCACACGATAAGGATTATCTGTCAGCTGGGTGACGGTATTTACAATGAGACCATTGTCTTTCTTTCCGTCATTGGAGGTAACCACATAGAGTCCATAGCCGATGCGGAAGAGGGCAGTCATATCATTTTTATTTGCAAGAGAATTGTCTTTTGCAATGTATTCTTTGCAGAGCTCTTCTGTCATGGCGTCGATCTGTTTCCGGTTTTCTTCTTTCACAGATGACCAGATATGAACAGAATTTTTCAGCCAGTCAATTTTTTTGCATTTCGACATCATTTCTTTCATGATTTTTGCGGCCAGCGGTGCCCAGGTACCATTTTCAATGAGTCCGACAGTACGGTTCTGATAATTGTGCTCTACCAGTCTGGTGATGAAATCATTCATGAATGGATAAATACTTGCATTGTAAGTAGTTGTTGCAAGAATCAGTTTGGAATAACGGAAAGCATCGCTGACTGCCTGGGACATATCATCTCTTGCCAGGTCATAGATAACTACTTTGGGACATCCGTTGGCGGTCAGTTTATCTGCGAGGAGAGAAACTGCCATTTTGGTATGTCCGTATACAGAAGTATAGGCAATCACAATACCATCGTCTTCCGGCTGATAGGAAGACCAGGTGTCATAAAGGTGAAGATAATGTCCCAGCTCTTCGGTCAATACCGGTCCGTGAAGCGGGCAGATGATCTGAATGTCAAGGGTGGCAGCCACTTTCAGGAGATTCTGTACCTGAACACCGTATTTTCCAACGATTCCAATAAAATATCTTCTTGCTTCGTCATCCCAGGGTTCTTCTATATCCAGTGCACCGAATTTTCCAAAACCATCTGCGGAGAAAAGAACCTTTTCTGTGCTGTCATAGGTGACCATAACCTCCGGCCAGTGTACCATGGGTGCAAATACAAAGGTCAGCTGGTGATATCCAAGGGAGAGAGTTCCACCATTTCCCATTTCTATTTTCTGACCTTCCAGATTAAGCTCGAAGAAATTATGGATCATATTGAAGGCTTTTGCCGTAGCAACAACGGTGGTGTCCGGATAAACTCTCAGGAAGTTGGCAACATTTGCCGCATGGTCCGGTTCCATATGCTGCACGATGAGATAGTCCGGTTTACGGCCATCCAAAACCTGCTGAATATTGTCAAGCCACTGATGGGTAAAGTCAGCATCTACCGTATCCATGACTGCAATTTTTTCATCCAGAATGACATAGGAATTATAAGACATTCCGTTTGGTACTTTGTACTGACCCTCAAAAAGGTCAATGCGGTGATCGTTTACGCCGACGTATTGAATGGTATCTGTGACTTTCATAGTAGTGTCCTCCGTTTTATATGGTGCGTTGATTTGTTGTTTGTTAACTTTGTTAAAATAATAACAGAAAAAACAAAACAGTTCTGTTGCAAAAGTCACAAATAGAGAGATATAATAAAAAAAAGGGGGAAATTTCAGATGACAAGCAATACACTTTTTACAGATATTCTTCCCGAGGAACAGGAAAGAATGCGCGTTTGTTTCAAGGCAAGGGAAGCAGTGTTTCAAAATGGGGAAACGGTGATGGAATACTCCAACATCATGAAGAAGATCGGACTGATTCTCTATGGACGGGCCGTGCTGTACTGCTGTGATGAAGAAGGCAATGAATATGTGATTGACGAATTGAAAAAGGATGCAGTCTTTGGAGAACCATTTCTTCTCCCTACGGACTTTCAGCACTATTATGTGAAAGCGGAAGAAGAAACCAGGGTAATGTTTATCGATTATGAGCATGTGATCAAACGGTGTGAGAATGCATGCTGGCATCACAGCCAGTTGGTCAGCAATCTCTTTCAGATGACTGCACTGCAGTCCAGGCAGCAGATGGAACGGATTTATGTGTTGTCCAGGTCAACTACGAGAAAAAAGATTCTGGCATATCTCAATCATCTTTCAGCAGAAATGCATAATCAGAAAATTCATCTGCCCATGTCCTATACGGCGTTGGCGCAATATCTTTGTGTAGATCGCAGTGCCATGACAAGAGAACTGAAAAATTTGGAGAATGAGGGCGTATTAAAAAAAGAAGGCAGGGAGATTCGGCTTGTTTGAAAGGTGAATATGCTTGGTACAATTCTTGCAGCATATAAAGATTTTGAAGAACGTATGGCTTTTGTGGAACCCAAATTATCAGCTTTTGAGATGGTCACAAAAGCAAGCAAATTTAAAATCGGTCGTTTTACGAAACAGGATATACGAGAATTGCGTCCCACCATCAGTGACAGTTCTATTGAGGGTGCATTGCGCAAGATGGTTGCTTCTGGAGAATTAAAGAAAGAAGGAAAAGGAAAAAATACCTGTTACTACAGAACGAGATAAGGGGTAATTCAATTAGGGGACTGCCATGAAAAATATTCAGGGAACAGGAGTAAAAAAATCCGGGAGAGACGATTACAGGAATCATCTCTCCCGGTCTTTTTATTTCCACTGAAATGTAATAATACCATAAATATAAATAATGGCAATGACAGCAGGAACAAAATACTGGAACAGTGGTTTCATAAAGGAGCGGATCTTCAGTCCTGATCCAGTGTTTGCTTCTTCTAAGAAATGTTCCCATCCCCAGCCAAACTTGTTGCAGCAGAACAGGGCAAGCACAAGAGAACCAAGAGGAAGAATATTGGTGGATACAATAAAATCCCAGAAATCGAGCCATGCGGTACCCTCAGCAAATGGCTGAAAATGAAAGACACTGTAGCCAAGAGCGGTGGTCATTGCAAGCAGGAAAACAACGATACCACAGATCAGACTTCCTTTTGGACGGGACCAGCCGGTTAATTCGCGCACCATGGCAAGGATATTTTCACAGACTCCAAGAACGGTGGACATGGCAGCAAAGATCATAAACAGGAAGAAAAGAGTTCCCCATAAATGACCGCCTGCCATATGATTAAATACAGCAGCCATAGTATCAAACAGAAGACTTGGTCCTGCATTTACTTCCAGATTATAAGTGAAGCAGGCCGGGAAGATAATAATACCAGCCAGAACCGCTACTAATGTATCCAAAGTAATGACATGAACAGCTTCTCCCATCAGAGAACGTTCTTTTCCAATATAGCTTCCAAAAATAGCCATTCCTCCCATACCTGTGGACAGGGTAAAGAAGGCCTGATTCATGGCACCGACAATGACGGATCCATTAATTTTGGAAAAGTCCGGTTTGAGATAAAAAATCATGCCTTCGCCAGCTCCAGACAGAAAAAGGCTGTGGATGGCAAGTACAAGCATCAGAACCAGCAGTGCAGACATCATAAATTTGGATACACGTTCCAGACCGCCCTGCAGGTTGAAGGAAAGAATAATAAATGCAACCACAACCGTGACCAGAAGAAATGACACATTGATCACCGGGTTGGAAATCATGGAAACAAAACCAAGAGAACTATTTTGTCCTGTCAGAAATTTACAAAAATAATAAATGATCCATCCGCAGACCACAGTATAAAATGCCATCAGGGAAAGGTTTCCTATAAAGCATATCCAACCGAAAATTCCCCATTTCTGTCCTGGTTTTTCCAGTTTCTGATACATGTAGAGCGGGCTGGTCTGGGCTGCTCTTCCAATAGAAAACTCCATGACTAACGCAGGAATTCCCAGAAGGATCAGACACAAGATATAGACCAGCATGAAGCTGCCGCCTCCGTTCTGCCCGCATAGCCATGGAAATTTCCAGACATTTCCGCAGCCAATGGCACAGCCGGCAGACAGCATAATAAAGCCCATACGGCTTCCAAGCTGTTCGCGTTTCATTTGTTGATAACCCCTTTCATTATTATACATTCAATAGATCAATTATAGTGCAGTGATCAGTATTTGTAAAATTGATGATTTCATGATATACTAACGAAAATATCGTTTGTAGAAGGAAATAGAATGGACATTCATGTATTGAAAACATTTATTGCCGTTTGTGAATACTCCGGTTTTTCGGCGGCAGCGAAAAAATTGGGTTATACGCAGTCAACGGTCTCTTCTCAGATTCGACAACTGGAAAAAGAACTGAATGTCAGTTTGTTTGACCGTTTTTATCATAAGATTAAACTGACTTCCGATGGTGCAATTGTATTAAGATATGCCAGAGATATGGTAGAATCCAATGAAAAAATGTTGTCAGAAATCAGACGGACGGAACATATAGCAGGAACGATTCGGCTTTCCATGTCCAGTTCTGTCTGCAACCGCTACTTTAAAGATGATTTCCTGCAATTCAGGAAACGATTTCCAGGGATACATTTGATTGTCTCAGAAAGCGGAACAGAAGAGATGTTTCATATGCTGCAAAAGAATGAAACAGATCTGGTATTCACTCTGGATAGCCATATTTATGATTCAGAGTATGTCATCTGTGCGGAACGGGAGGAATCGGTGCATTTTATTGCGGCAGCAGATCATTCTGCTGTGCAGTGGCCAGAGCTTACTCTGCCTGTATTATGTTCGGAAGAATTTGTTCTGACAGAAAATAATATGAGTTATCGAAAAATGTTGAATGCAGAACTGGCAGCCAGATCACTGGAACTGAACCCGGTTCTTGAGATTGGAAATCCCATCCAGATCTGTGAACTTGTCAGGAGCAGCAGATTACTTTCCTTTTTACCAGACTTTATCACAGAGGAATATGTGAAATCAGGGCAGCTTAGCAGACTGAATGTAACAGACTGTCCAGTAAAAGTCTGGACGCAGCTTTTGATTCATAAAAATAAATGGCGTTCTGCAGCTTTGAATGCGTTTATTGATTTTTATAAAGAAGTCATTCATTAGTTTACTGTTGAATCGAAATGCAAGGATGGATATTGTTTCAAAAATATTTTTCTGATAAAATATAAATGAAACTTTACTACAGAAACAAAAAGGAGCCTGGATATGAACGAAAATATGGTAAAGAGAAATGTTTGTCTTGCCCAGACTGTAATTAAAGGTCTGGAATCACGTAATATGTCTGGATATTATGCTGCAAATAAGGAAGAAGCACTGAAAAAGGCACTGGAGCTGATTCCAGAAGGCAGTAAAATTGCCATGGGTGGATGTATGAGTGCACACGAAATCGGATTGATCAAAGCTCTGGAAGAAGGCAATTATCATTATTTGGATCGTGCAAAGATGGAGCCAAGAGAAGGTCTTATGGCTGCTTATGATGCAGATGTATTTCTTTCCAGTGCCAATGCCATGACCAGTGATGGTATTCTGGTGAATATCGATGGAAATGCCAACCGCGTATCCTGTATCGCGCAGGGACCGAGGAAAGTCGTTTTCATTGTTGGCATGAATAAAGTCTGTGATAACCTTGACAGTGCCATGAAACGTGCCAGAAATGTGGCAGCACCGGCAAACACACAAAGATTTGACATCAAAACTCCGTGTAAGGAAAAAGGAAAATGTTTTGACTGCAAATCTCCGGATACGATCTGCTGTCAATTCCTGATTACCAGATATTCCAGACATACCGATCGCATTCATGTGATTCTGGTAAATGATACGTTGGGATTCTAAGGATAGGAGAGAAATATTAGATGGAGAAATCAACTGTTTATTTTACGGATTTCCGGTGTCCGGTAGGCACCAGCCAGCTGGATAAGCTGAAAAAGCTCTGTATCGCAGCCGGAATCAAAGACATTGACATGGATGGAAAGTTTGTAGCAATCAAGATGCACTTCGGTGAGCTTGGAAATATGGCGTTCCTTCGCCCGAACTATGCGAAGGTAGTGGCTGATCTCTGCAAAGAGCAGGGGGGAATGCCGTTTCTGACAGACTGCAATACTCTGTATCCGGGAAGCAGAAAAAATGCACTGGAGCATTTGGACTGTGCAAACCTTAACGGCTTTAACACCATTACGACGGGATGTCAGATTATCATTGGAGACGGACTTCGCGGAACCGATGAAGTAGAAGTCCCGGTTGTGAACGGGGAATACTGCAAAACAGCCCTCATTGGACATGCAATCATGGATGCGGACATTTTCATCAGTCTGAGTCATTTCAAAGGACATGAGACAACCGGATTTGGCGGAGCCCTTAAAAATATTGGTATGGGCTGTGGAAGCCGTGCCGGAAAAATGCAGCAGCACGCAAGCGGAAAACCGGCAATCAACGAAGAAGTCTGTCGTGGCTGCCGCCGCTGTGCAAAAGAATGCGGCAGTGATGCAATTACCTATGTCAACAAAAAAGCAGTGATTGATTATGATAAATGTAAAGGCTGCGGCCGTTGTATCGGAGCCTGCAGTTACGATGCAGTCTACAATCCGAATAGCAGTGCAAATGAGCTTCTCGACCGTAAAATGGCTGAGTATGCACAGGCTGTCTGTCATGGCCGTCCGCATTTCCATATTGCACTGGTGCAGGATATCAGTCCTAACTGTGACTGCCATGGCGAGAACGATGCCCCGATCCTTCCGGATATCGGAATGTTCGCAAGCTTCGATCCAGTGGCACTGGATCAGGCATGTGCGGATGCCTGCCTGAAAGCAACCCCGATTGAAAACAGCCAGCTGGGCGAGCATCTGGCAGAGCCGGGATGGCATTGTCACCACGATCATTTCAAAGACTCCAACCCGAATATTGAGTGGAAAGCAACCCTCGATCAGGCAGAGAAGATCGGCCTTGGAACGAGAGCTTATGAGTTGAAGAGAATTAAATAAACACAAGATTCTGATCTTGTAGTGAGGATAGGGAAGATTTCGGTGATTATGATTTGTTTGCAGCAGGTATTTCGAAAGAATTTACAAGATGTGGAAATCTCTTGCAAATCTCCTGAAACTTCTGTATAATATTTTTCAAATAGGGAGCTCAAATAAATGGGCTGAGAGTAGACTTGATTAGTCTTGACCTGGAACCTGATTTGGATAATGCCAACGTAGGGAAATACATGTCGCGAATGGATGGACGTATGTGCCGTTGCTCTCTGTTTTGTGTGAACTGGGGGCACCACTTTTCACAGAGTACTTACAGGCGCCGGATGACACTAAAAGTGTGTCATTCGGTGCCTTTTTTGTGTGCTTGGAGATTAAGGTGTTAAAACGTGAAAGGAGAAACAGGATGGTAAAAATCAATGGAGAAGAAAAGGAGATTGCCGGAAAGAATCTTCTGGAATTTTTAAAAGAGACCGGATTTGAGCCGGAACGGGTAGTGGTGGAACGGAATCTCATGATCATTCCAAAAGACAAGCTGGGCAATGTGACCATTCAGGATGAGGATGTCATTGAAGTTCTTAGGTTTGTAGGAGGAGGCTGAAAAAAAATGGGAGAACTCATTTCGCAGGAAGAACTGGACCGGGCCTTTGATGCCCGTTTTTCCAAAGAAATGCAGGTGAAGCTTCGCAGTGCCAAGGTAGCGATAGCGGGACTTGGCGGACTGGGATCAAATATTGCGGTGATGTTAGCAAGAAGCGGGATTGGAAAGCTTCTGCTGGTGGATTTTGATGTAGTGGATGTGACGAACCTGAACCGCCAGATGTATTTTATTCCGCAGCTTGGAAAACCAAAGGCAGAGGCACTGCCGGAGATTTTGCGTCAGATCAATCCCTATCTTACCTATGAATCTGTATGTGTGAAGGTGATACCGGAGAATGTAAAGGAACTGTTTTCAGATTATCCCATTGTCTGTGAGGCCTTTGATAAGCCGGATCAGAAGGCGATGCTTGTGAGGGAACTATTGACTCAGTGCCCGGAGACGACAGTGGTATCAGGAAACGGTATGGCAGGTTATGGAGATACCAATGAAATCCGCACGCAGCAGATGATGAGAAGGCTTTATGTGTGTGGGGATCAAAGTACGGATGTGGGCAATGGAATCGGACTGGTTGCACCGAGGGTGGCAGCTTGTGCTGCCCATGAAGCAAATAAAGTACTGCAGCTGATTATGCAGACTGAATGATAAAAAGAAAAGAGGAAGAAAGAAATGGAAGATAAATTTGTATTAGGTGGAAAAGAGTTTAAGAGCCGTTTTATCCTTGGTTCTGGAAAATATAATCTGAATTTGATTAAAGCGGCCGTAGAACAGGGCGGCGCAGAGATTATCACCCTTGCGCTGCGTCGGGCAAATACCCAGGAGAGTGAGAATATTCTGGATTTTATTCCGGAAGGAGTGACACTGCTTCCAAATACATCAGGAGCAAGAACAGCTGAGGAGGCTGTCCGGATCGCCAGACTGAGCAGAGCTATGGGATGTGGAGATTTTGTCAAAGTGGAGATCATGCGTGATGCGAAATATCTGTTTCCGGATAATTACGAAACAGTGAAGGCAACGGAGATTCTGGCAAAGGAAGGTTTTGTAGTGCTTCCGTATATGAACCCGGATTTAAATGTAGCCAGAGACCTTCAGAATGCAGGTGCAGCAGCGGTGATGCCGCTGGCAGCACCCATTGGAAGCAACAAGGGACTGGCAACCAAAGCCATGATCCAGGTACTCATTGATGAAATTGATCTTCCGATTATTGTGGATGCCGGTATCGGAAAACCGTCCCAGGCATGTGAAGCAATGGAGATGGGAGCAACTGCTATTATGGCAAATACAGCAATTGCTACTGCTGGAGATGTGCCGGAGATGGCAGCAGCCTTCAAGCTGGCAATCGAGGCAGGAAGAAAAGCGTATCTGACCGGTATGGGAAGAGTGCTTGCAAGAGGTGGCAGTGCATCTGATCCGCTGACTGGATTTCTGCGTTAGGAGGCGTGTATCATGAATGAAGAAAATCAGGTATATTTTGTAGACAGTGACAAGCTGCCGCAGGCTGCACTGGACAGAAAACACCGTCTGGAGCAGGATCCGTCTTTCAGAACCAATCATATGGAATATATGGAAGGAATGCAGGTCATTGAGTCCGATATTAAAGATAAAGTGCTGAAAGCAATGGATGAATTTGACTATGATGCCTACACGGCAGCAGATGTAGAGAGGGCGCTTTCTCATGAATCCTGTTCCATCGAAGATTTCAAAGCACTTTTATCTCCGGCGGCAGCCCCTTATCTGGAGCAGATGGCACGCAAGGCAGAAGAGATTACAAAAAATCATTTTGGAAATACCGTTTATATTTTCACACCATTGTACATTGCCAACTACTGCCAGAACTACTGCATTTATTGTGGATTTAACTGTTACAACAATATCCGCCGGAAAAAACTGACGTTTGAAGAAATTGAGCATGAGATGCAGGTTATCGCGAAGACCGGAATGGAAGAGATTCTGATGCTTACCGGTGAGAGCCGTGCCTATTCTGATGTAACATATATTGGAGAGGCGGTAAAGATTGCGAGAAAGTATTTTAAAAATATCGGAATTGAGATTTATCCGGTGAATGTGGATGAATACCAGTATCTCCATGAATGTGGTGTGGATTATGTGACGGTGTTCCAGGAAACTTACAATACGGATAAATATGAGACCCTTCATCTGATGGGACATAAGCGTGTCTGGCCCTATCGCTTTGATGCACAGGAGCGTGCATTGATGGGAGGTATGCGCGGAGCCGGATTTTCTGCACTGCTTGGACTTGATGATTTCCGGAAGGATGCGCTGGCGACGGCACTTCATGTTTATTATATCAACCGGAAATATCCCCACGCGGAGCTGTCCTTAAGCTGTCCGCGGCTTCGCCCGATTGTGAATAACGACAAGATCAATCCGAAGGATGTAGGGGAAAAAGAACTTTGTCAGGTACTGTGTGCATACCGGATGTTCCTTCCATTTGCAGGAATTACGGTATCCAGCAGAGAAAGTGAGACATTTCGTAACGGAATTACAAAGATCTGCGCGACGAAGGTCTCAGCAGGTGTATCTACCGGTATCGGTGATCATGAAGAGAAATACGAAGGTAAAGAAGATGCGGACGTGGGGGATGAGCAGTTCGAGATTAACGACGACCGTTCTTTTGAAAAAATGTATGAGGATATGGAACATGGCGGTCTGCAGCCGGTTCTGAATGATTATATTTATGTGTAAGTCCTATGAGCATGCCATTGTAATTACAAACCGCATGCTGGTGCAGGGAGATTTCTTAGAGCAGATGGAAAAAGTGATTGCCCTGCATCCTCATGCTGTCATTTTGCGGGAAAAGGATCTGCTAGATGAGGAATACGAAAAGCTGGCAAAAAACATACTGGTTCTTTGCGGAAGAGAAGGAGTACTGTGTTTTCTACATTCCAGAATTGATATGGCTCGGAAACTGAAGTGTGAGCAGATTCACTTGTCTGTTCCGGCGCTTCAGTCATTAAGTGAGCAGGAACGATCAGCACTTCGAGAAGATTTCCGGGAACTGAGCATTTCCTGTCACAGCATGGAAGATATGAAATTTGCCGTGAGCAGCGGTGCCACACAGATTGTTCTTGGAACGATCTTTGAGACGGACTGTAAGAAAGGTCTGAAAGGAAAAGGGCTTGATTTTGTAAGAGAAATCTGTGAAGTCTGCCCGGTTCCGGTCTATGCCATCGGCGGTATTAGCATGGAACGCCTGTCACAGGTCATGGATGCCGGGGCAGCAGGTGGATGCATGATGTCAGGATTTATGCGTCTTTAAATATTTTTAAGGAATTGAAGGGAAGGTTTTGCTTTTATGACCGACGGCTCTGTGTTATGATAAACATAACGATTATTGTACGGAGAAGGAAGAGCCGGAGATGAAATCCCTGTCCATTTATTCGATTACAAGAAAACAGAATACGGAGCAGCTGCAGAAGTTAGAACGGCAGCTGTCGGGAAGGGCATATTTTCTGAAAGTGCGTGACTGGGAGATGAACAGTATGAGATTGTTCGTGGATCAGCTGGAACTGCACATGGAGGAAGTGTATGCCCTTCGTTTTTTCTATTCCTTTACCATTCCGCGTCTTGGAAAGGAGTTTGATCTGATCCAGATCAAGGAGGAGCAGATTGTCAATATCGAGCTGAAAAGCGGTGAGGTGACGGAGGAAGCCATTCGGAAACAGCTTCTGCAGAACCGATATTATCTGGCACCTTTGGGACGGACGATTCGTTCGTATACCTATATCAGCAGCCAGGACCGTCTGGTGCGTCTGACCAATCATGACCGGATTGTGGAGGCGGCCTGGGAGCAGCTGTGCCGGGATCTTCTGAATGAAAGCCAGGATTATGAAGGAGATATCGAAGATCTGTTTGCGGCAGAATTGTATCTGATCTCTCCTTTGACGGAAGCAGCCCGTTTTCTGAATAAAGAATATTTCCTGACGTCACAGCAGCGGGATATTGAACGGCAGATTTTGAAAAAGATCCGGGCAGATCACAAAGGATACTGCTGGTTTACCGGACTTCCCGGTACCGGGAAAACATTACTTTTATACGATATTGCCATGAAACTGTCTGGCCGGCAGCGGGTGGCAATTATCCATTGCGGAGAAGCCGGACAGGAGTGGAAAACCCTTCATGAGCGGTTAAGACGCATTGATTATGTAACAGATAATGAAATTACAGAAGAAAAATTAAGTTCTTACAGCGCAATTCTGGTAGATGAAGCGCATCTTTTACTGCCGGAAAGGCTGGAATGTTTGCAGCAGGCCGGAACCCGGTGTCCGGTGATCTTTTCCAGTGACTGCGAGGATATGATTTCTCAGGAAGAACGAAAGCAGAATGTGGCAGAAGATCTGGTACACCTTCCGGATATACAGGTATTTCACCTGACCAACCGGATTCGGACCAATGCAGAGGTCTCTTCGTTCATTTTGAACATGATGCACCTTCCTGGGAGACGGGGCTTAAGGCCTTATCCCCATGTGGAAGTGGTCTATGCCAACGATGACAGGGAAGCCGAAAATTTCCGGAAAGATTATCTTCGGCAGGGGTATCGTCCGCCTCAGGAAAACGAAGAATGTCTGGTCGTGGTGATGGACGACAGATATTATTATGATGAAAAAGGCTATTTACGATCTGAGCAGCGGGACGTGAGAAAACTTTTTCATCAACTGAGCAGGGCGAAAGAAGAACTGGCACTGGTGGTAAAGGAAAATGAAACTGTTTATACGGTGCTTTTGAATCTTTTACAGGGGAGGAAATAGTATGGGATTTGGATACAATGAGTTTGACACCGGATTTGGTATGGGATTTCAGTTATTCGATGTGATGTTTTTTCTGATCTTTTTTCTGATTCTTGGAATGTTCCTTTTTATGATAGTAAAAGGATTAAGCACCTGGAATAAGAATAATCAGTCACCGAGACTGACGGTAGATGCAACTGTGGTTGCAAAGCGGACAGATGTCACCCATCATCATAATGGAGACAATATGGCAACCCACTCCACCTGGTACTATGCGACATTTCAGGTGGAGAGCGGTGACCGGATGGAGTTTGCTGTAGATGGAATGGAATACGGAATGTTGGCAGAAGGCGATACCGGGAAATTAAGCTTTCAGGGGACGAGATATCTGTCATTTGAGCGGGAAAGGTTATCTGACTAAAAATGAATGAAATAATAGAAAGTTTATATCAGAGAAAATCTGTGAGAGCATATGAAGACAGGGCGATTCCGGAAGAAATGAAGAATCTGATTCTGGAAGCGGCTATGCAGGCACCGTCAGCGGGCTGTCAGCAGTTATATACGATTTTGGACATCACAGATCAGGAATTAAAGGAAAAGCTGGCAGAAAGCTGTGACCATCAGCCGTTTATCGCAAAGGCACCAATGGTGCTGGTATTTTGTGCAGACTGTAAGAAATGGTATGATGCCTATCTGGAAGCTGGATGTGAGCCGAGAAAACCGGGCGTGGGTGATCTAATGCTTTCGATTACAGATACCGCGATTGCGGCGCAGAATGCCGTGGTGGCAGCAGAAAGTCTGGGGATCGGCTCCTGTTATATCGGGGATATTATGGAAAATTGCGAAGAACATCGGAAACTTTTACAGCTTCCGGAGTATGTGTTCCCAGTAGTTATGTTAGTATTTGGATGGCCGACTATGCAGCAGAAGCAGCGTCAGAAGCCGGCACGGTGTGATCGAAAACATATCGTACATGAAAATACATACCGCAGCATGGATGGAGAAGAATTGCGGGAAATGTTTGCACATGAACATAAGAACAGTACCTACGAAGAATGGTGCAGTGCATTTTGCAAACGCAAATATAATTCGGATTTTTCAAAAGAAATGAGCAGGTCAGTAGCAAAATATCTGGAGAGTTATTTTTAAGGGGCACATCAATCAGTAATGGTTGATGTGCCTTTATAGAAGCCTATCCGTTTGGGTGGTCAAGAGGGTATGCAAATGGGGCGGTTACAAAATAAGAGTAACATCAGGAGGGCAGGTGAAACTGCTGCCTTTCAAACGTATACGGAGGATACCAATATGGCTGAATATTTAGATGTAATAGATGACAATGGAAATCTGACAGGAGAGACAGTTGCCAGAGAGGTGGCGCATCGGGACGGAATTCGTCACAGAACATCCCATTTGTGGCTGCTTCGGAAAAAAGATGGTGCGCTTCAGATTCTGCTTCAAAAACGTTCTGCAGATAAGCCATCCTTTCCGAACTGCTATGATATTTCCAGTGCGGGGCATATCCCGGCAGGTGGCGAATTCGCATCTTCTGCATTGCGCGAATTAAAAGAAGAGCTGGGAATTACCGCGGAGGAAAAAGATCTGATCGTCTGTGGAGATCGGAATGTGGTATGGGATTGTGTGTTTCAGGGAAAACCGTTCCATGACAGGCAGATTTCCAGAGTATTCATAATGAGGTGTGATCTGGAGGAGGATCAGTTCCATATTGACCCGGTAGAAGTGGACAGTGTACGTTGGATGGATTTTGAAAAGTGTATTCACGGAGTAGAACAGAATACATTTCTCAATTGTATTTCATTGGAAGAACTGCAGATGGTCAGAAAGAAACTTTCAGAGAAAGAAAAGATGTGGTAAGATAAGAAGAAATGAAATTTGAAAGATGATAAATGGAGGCTGAAAAAATGCGAATGATGTTAGTTGGCGCCGGAGCGGTCGGCGAAAGTATGTTAAAGATTTTAAAATGGCGTGATCCAAAAGGAGAGTGGCTGTCTTATGTACTGGTAGGTGATTATGATCTTTCCCGTGCAGAAGCGGTAGCCGGGCTTCTTGCGGATGATCGGTTTTCAGCGGTTCAGATTAATGCAACGGACAAGGAGCAGATGAAAAGTCTGATCCGGGAGCACAAGATTGATTTTGTCATGGATGCGGCACCGCCCTTTGCCAGCAATTATATTTTTGATGCAGCTTATGAAGCAGGGGCCAATTATGCCAATATGGGAACCTGGTCTGTTCCTATGGAAGAGCCGGCCTATGGGCTTGGAATTGAAAACAGCTATACGGAACCTATGACAAAATATAATTTTGACCGGCATGAGCAGTGGAAAGAAAAAGGACAGATGGCAGTTATCTGTCTGGGTATTGATCCGGGCGTGGTAAATGTATTTGCGAAATATGCGGCAACCCATCTGTTTGATGTGATGACAGAGGCCCATGTCAAAGACGGCGGCAATCTTTCTGTGCCGGGAGCAGATCCGGATGCAATTCAGTTTGGATTCAATGTGTGGACCGTTCTGGATGAGGTAATGAATCCGAATGTAGAATATGACCAGGAAAAAGGCGGACTGATTGTGGAAAAGGCATTTGCAGGACAGGAAACATTCCAGATGCCGGACGGAGTAGGAGAAAACACGCTTGTCAAGGTGGAACACGAGGAAGTGGTTACCTTTGCCCGTTATCTGGCCCAGTATGGTCTGAAAAAAGCAACCTTCAAAATCAGCCTGGATGATAATCTGATCACTGCCCTGAAAGTCATTGACCATCTGGGACTTCGAAGCCTGAAACCGGTACAGGTGGGAAATGTGAAAGTGGTTCCAAGGGATGTGGTAGCCGCATGTGCTCCACAGCCCAAGGATATCGGTACAGAGATGATCGGAGAAATGCTGGTAGGCGTCCACTGCATTGGCGAAAAGGATGGAGTCAGAAAAGAATATTTCCTGTATCAGAATTTTGATAATCAGGCATCCATGGAACAGTGGGGCTCCCAGGCAGTGGTAGCACAGACTGGATTTGGTGCGGCACTGGCCATTGAACTGATTGGAAGAGGTATCTGGAAAGATACAGGAGTCTTCTCACCGGAGTACTTTGATCCGGAACCGTATCTGAAATTGATGGATGAGACTGGATATGAGTGGCATGTAATGGAGCTTTAGAAGGAGTGAGGGCAGTTTGAAAATCGCACTTTGTCAGATGAAGAATGCAGAAATTGATTTAACCAGATCGCGCGAAATCAGAAATCACAGACCTTATACCGGGCTACGAAGGACAGAATGGTACAAATAAAAGAAAATGTATTAAAAGAAAAGATGGAAGAGAAACGTATGGTACCGAAGTACATCCGGGTGAAGGGTGCACGGGTACATAATCTGAAAAATGTAAATGTAGATGTGCCGCTGAATCAGATCGTTGGCATTGCAGGAGTGTCCGGCTCCGGAAAATCATCACTGGCGCTGGGTGTTTTGTATGCGGAAGGTTCCAGGCGATATCTGGAATCCTTGTCCACTTATACGAGAAGAAGGATGATCGGGGCGGCGAAAGCGCAGGTGGATGAAGTCCTGCATGTACCGGCGGCACTGGCTCTTCATCAGCGCCCAGGCGTGCCGGGTATCCGCAGTACTTTTGGAACCGGAACAGAGCTTTTGAACAGTCTGCGGCTGATGTATTCCAGACTGGCATCTCACAGATGCCCTAATGGCCATTATGTACCGCCGACTTTAAATGTGGCGGCGGAACAGGACATTTTCTGCCCGGAGTGCGGAGAGAGAGTTCATGCACCCAGTGCGGAAGAACTGGCGTTTAATTCCCAGGGTGCCTGCCCGAAATGTGGTGGTACCGGAAGTGTCCGCACAGTAGATTTGGATTCGCTGGTGCCGGATGATTCTATCAGCATTGACGATGGAGCTGTTGCTCCGTGGAACAGTCTCATGTGGTCTTTGATGACTGATGTCTGCCGGGAGATGGGGGTACGGACGGATGTGCCCTTCCGGGATCTGACGGAAGAGGAGAAAGAGATTGTCTATCATGGACCTGCGGAGAAGAAGCATATTTTTTATAAAGCAAAGAAATCCAACCAGGCCGGGGAACTGGATTTTACCTACTATAATGCAGTCTATACGGTAGAAAATGCCCTTGCAAAAGTAAAAGATGAAAAGGGCATGAAACGGGTGGAAAAATTTTTAAAAGAAGAAATCTGCCCGGAATGTCATGGAAGCCGATTATCAGAAGTGGCCAGAGCGCCGAGACTTCGCGGAATCGGTCTTGACGAAGCATGCCGGATGACACTGGGGGAACTGGTACAGTGGGTAGCTGGCGTGCCGGATACTCTTCCGGAGGAAATGCGTCCTATGGCGGAAAGTATCTGTGAATCTTTCCAGACGGTGGCGAAGCGGCTCATGGATCTCGGATTGTCTTATCTAACACTGGATCGTGCCGCTTCCACCCTGTCTACTGGTGAGCGTCAGCGAATGCAGCTGGCAAGAGCAGTGAGAAACCGGACTACAGGAGTTCTCTATGTGCTGGATGAGCCGTCCATCGGTCTGCATCCATCCAACATTGTGGGATTGAATGCCGTCATGCATGACCTGGTGGCTGATGGAAATTCCGTATTGCTGGTGGATCATGATACGGAAGTGCTGTCGGAGTCGGACTGGATCATCGAAATGGGACCGGAGGCTGGAAATGGCGGAGGTTATGTCATTGCCGAGGGAAGTATTCCGGAGATTATGAAAAATAAAGCGTCCATGATTGGCCCGTTTCTTTCCGGACAGGCGAAGACACAGGTGCGTGAGAGGGCAGAAGAGCAGGAATTATTTTCACTGGGAACCATTCATTTATCTACGGACCGGATTCATACGGTAAAGCCTCTGGAGGTGGATATTCCCAAAGGAAGACTGACTGTCGTAACCGGTGTGTCAGGTTCAGGAAAGACCACCATGGTGTTGGAAAGCCTGATTCCAGGACTGGAGTCCATGATCAATGGAGCGAAGCTGCCGGAACATGTAAAACAGGTTTCGGCGGAGGGTATTTTCCATGTGAAGCTGATCGACGCGACTCCTATCGGTATCAATGTCCGTTCAACGGTAGCTACTTATGCAAATGTGCATGATGAATTGAGAAAAATTTATGCCAGAATGCCGGAGGCGAAGGAGCATCAGTGCAAGGCAGGCGATTTTTCCTATAATACGGGAAAACTGCGCTGCCCGGTCTGCGATGGTACCGGGGAGATCAGCCTGGATGTCCAGTTCCTGCCGGATGTGGATGTGCCCTGTCCCGAGTGCAAAGGTTCCCGGTATGGTAAAGAGGCTTGGCAGATTCATTATACCAACAAAAAGGGAAACGTTTATTCACTGCCACAATTGATGGAGATGGATGTGCATAGGGCACTGCAGGCGACAAAGGATCTGAAGACCGTACATCAGAGACTGGAAGTGCTGGAACAGCTGGGACTCGGTTATCTGACGTTGGGAGAGGAGACGCCGAGCCTGTCAGGAGGAGAAGCACAGCGTCTGAAGCTGGCCAGTGAAATGGGAAAAGCTCAGTCGGATTCTGTCTTTATATTTGACGAGCCGACCATCGGACTGCATCCGCTGGATGTGCAGACATTGCTGCAGGTATTCCAGACGTTGATTGAAAATGGAGCCACGGTGGTGATCATTGAGCATGATCTGGATGTGATCCGGAATGGGGACTACATTATTGATATGGGTCCGGGCGGAGGAGAGGCAGGCGGCAGAGTTGTGGCCTGTGGTACCCCGGAGCAGATCAAGAAAAATAAAGATAGTATTACAGGTAGATTTCTGTAAAAAGGTCTAAAATTTGTTTGTATAGAAATACGAAAAGAGGAAACAAATAGATGCCTAAATTAAGTGACAGAGTAAACACATTTACCGATTCCGTCATCCGTCGTATGACCCGAATCAGCAACCAATATGGGGCAATCAATTTGTCCCAGGGATTTCCGGATTTTGATCCACCTAAGGCTATGCTGGATGCGTTAGCGAAAGTGGCTTATAAGGGGCCGCATCAGTATGCAGTAACATTTGGTGCACAGAATTTCAGGGAAGCCCTTGCCAGAAAGCAGGAAAAAGCAATTGGAAGAAAGATCAATCCCAATACAGAGATTGTGGTCACATGCGGTGGAACCGAGGCAATGATGAGTGCCATGATGACCATCTGCAATCCGGGAGATAAAGTTATGGTATTTTCTCCATTTTATGAGAATTATGGAGCAGATGCGATTCTCTCAGGAGCAGACCCAATCTACATTCCGCTGGTACCGCCGACTTATGAGTTTGATATTCGTCTGGTAGAAGAAGGATTTAAAGCAGGAGCAAAGGCAATTATTGTCTGTAACCCGTCCAATCCGTGCGGAAAAGTATTTACAAGAGAAGAATTGATGGCCATAGGTGAACTGGCGCTGAAATATGACGCATTTGTAGTAACGGATGAAGTGTATGAGCATATGGTCTATGCACCGAACAAGCATGTTTGTATGGCATCCCTGCCGGGCATGTATGATCACACCATTACCTGCAATTCCCTTTCCAAGACTTATTCCATTACCGGATGGCGTCTGGGCTATCTCATCGGCCCTGCAGAAGTGATTGAAGGTGCCAAAAAAGTGCATGATTTTCTGACCGTAGGAGCAGCTGCACCGCTTCAGGAAGCAGCCGTAACAGGCTTAAATTTTCCAGAAACATATTATGAGGAACTTCTGGAGCTTTATACGAAGAAACGGGATCGTTTTCTGAAAGGACTGGACCAGATCGGATTAAAGCACAATGTGCCCCAGGGAACGTATTTTGTTATGATTGACATCCAAGAATTCCTTGACTTGCCGCAGTTTGCCGGATTTACGGATCTGGAATTCTGTGAATGGATGATTAAAAATATCGGAGTGGCAGCAGTGCCGGGTTCCAGTTTCTTCCGCGAGGAGGTCAATCATTTGATCCGTCTGCATTTTGCACGAGAGGAAAAGACACTGGATGAAGCGCTGGTCCGTTTGGAAAAATTGAAAGAATTGTTGTAAAGAAAAACAGTATTGACAATTTTTAAATCTCCATCTAATTATCATTGGTAATTATATGGAGATTTTTTATTATGAGAACTGAAACACTGAAAAAAATGTTTGATACCTGTTATCAGGCAAAAAGGGCAAGGGATCTGCTGCCGCCACTGCCGGATGGAGTAACGTCTTCTGATATTCATTACCTGGATGCCATCGGTTCCACTTCCGAATTGCGACGGTGGCCGCCCAGGCATGTAGTGTGGGTCATGACCCAAGGACTTATTCAGACTTTGTTGATACGTCTGCCATTTGCTTACATTATGAGTATTCAGCCCAACGCGAGCCTGACCAT
>NZ_JAJEPS010000029.1:0-20600 GCF_020686965.1 Hominiventricola filiformis
AAGAATTTTCGAAGATCTTTAAAGCACTATTTAATTATCAAGGTTCATTGTTTATCTCGTTGCCTCAGCAGCAACTCTGATATATTATCACATTCTCTTTCGTTTGTCAACAACTTTTTTATTTATTTTTCAAAGCTGTTTCTTTTTAAAAGAGAGCGGAGAAAGAGGGATTTGAACCCTCGCGCCGCTGTTAACGACCTACTCCCTTTCCAGGGGAGCCCCTTCAGCCACTTGGGTATTTCTCCAAAATGCCTGTCCATGACAGTTTTATTAAATTGTTGTTCTCTCGCACTCTCTCGTGTGAAACGGAGAGAGTGGGATTCGAACCCACGCGCCCTTGCGGACAAACGGTTTTCAAGACCGCCTCGTTATGACCACTTCGATATCTCTCCATGAGCGCTCTCCACAAGCGACTTTGTTATTCTAGCAGTATACGCTCATTTTGTCAACTATATTTTCCAATTTTTTTCGATTTTTTTTACTTTTCTTTTACAGATTTCAAAAAAGCCCGGATTTACAGTCTTTTTTGTAGAAATGCCTCTGCCACTTCCAAGTCATCTGGCGTAGTAAGCTTCATATTCTCATAGGAACCCTGTACCAGTTTTACCGGATGTTCACAGACATACTCCACCACCATGGCATCATCTGTGATCTGCACCCCCTGAGATAACAGCTCCTGCTCCCGCTCTATCACTTCCCTGTATGCGGACACAATCAGTTCCGCATCAAATACCTGGGGAGTCTGAATCTGCCATACCAGGCTTCTCTTCGGTGTAGATGCAATATATCCATTCTCATCTGCGATCTTGATGGTATCTTTCACAGGCATGCCAATGACGCAGGCACCGCTTGCAGAAGCCTCTTCATATGCACGGCCGATCATGGCTTCATCCACAAAAGGCCTTGCCCCGTCATGAATAAACACAATCCGGTTCTCCTTATCTCCCATGGCACACAGACCCTTCCAGACAGAATGATAGCGTTCTGCCCCGCCTGCTGTCACGGAACGCACTTTACAGAATCCGTATTTCTCCACGATCTCACTCTGGCAGTATTCCACCAGATCTGCTCCGGTCACCAGAATGATATCATTGATTACCGGAGAATTTTCAAATGCATACAACGCATACCAGAGTACCGGTTTTCCACCAAGATTCAGAAACTGCTTCTGTACTTTGGTTCCCATCCGTTTTCCCTGGCCTGCTGCCAGTATAATCGCTGTACATTTCTTCTTATCCATCTTCTAACGTTCTCCAAGCTTCAAGTTCGGCACTGCATTAAGGTCAAGCCCTGATCTGGTTCCTGCCATATACTCATAATATGCCGCTGCTCCGATCATAGCTGCATTATCCGTGCAGAGAATAGGTGCCGGATAATAAAGCGGAATTTCCTTCTTGTCACACGCTGCCTTCATGGCTGCACGCAGCGCTGAATTTGACGCCACGCCTCCTGCCAGTGCCAGCTTATTGATTCCATAGTCTTTGACTGCCTGCATGGCATGATCCACCAGAACGTCGCATACTGCTTTCTGGAAAGATGCCGCGATATCTGCCTCCACGATAGGTTCCCCCTTCATCTTACATCCGTTCAGATGATTGAGCACTGCAGATTTTACGCCACTGAAACTGAAGTCATAGGGCGCATCTTCCACTTTCGCCCGTGGAAAATGAATGGCGTCCGGATTACCTTCCTTCGCCAGCTTATCGATCTTCGGTCCGCCCGGATAGCCGAGTCCGATGGCACGGGCTACCTTGTCAAATGCCTCGCCTGCCGCATCGTCTCTCGTATGTCCGATAATCTCATATTTTCCATAATCATTGACTACCACCAGATGAGTATGTCCGCCAGATACGACCAGACAGATAAACGGAGGCTCCAGCTCCGGAGCCTGGATATAGTTTGCCGAAATATGTCCTTCAATATGATGCACACCAACCAGCGGGATACCGGACGCATAGCTGATGGCTTTTGCTTCTGCCACGCCAACCAGCAAAGCGCCTACCAGACCCGGACCGTAGGTCACACCGATAGCATCCATCTCCTCCAGTTTCATACCCGCTTCCGCAAGTGCTTCCCGAATCACATAGTTAATCTTCTCAATATGTTTCCGTGATGCAATCTCCGGCACTACGCCGCCATACAGCGTATGCAATGCGATCTGAGATGAGATCACGTTGGAAAGCACTTCTCTTCCGTTTTTCACAACTGCTGCCGCCGTCTCGTCACAGGAACTCTCTATAGCCAGAATATAGACATCCTTTTTCTCTTCCATTCCTATTTCTCCTCTTCAAAATCCAGTTCCACGGATTTTTTATCCTTTCCCGCCTTCGCCGCAGGGAATATCTTTCTCACATCATCCATATATTCTTCCGGGCGCGTCAATGACGGGCTGTAATGAGTCAGCCACATCTCTTTCACCTGGGCATTTTTTGCAAGCTTTGCGGCCTCGTAGAAGGTCATATGCTTATATTCTCTCGCCTTGGCATCCTTATCTTTCTCTCCATACATACCTTCACAGATAAAGAGATCTGAGTGCATGGCATTATCCACGATAGACTGAGTCGGGCGGGTGTCCGTGCAGTAGGTCAGCTTAATCCCTTTTCGTTGTGCACCCATGACCATCTCCGGCAGGTATGTCTTGCCCTGCAACTCGTCCACAATGGTCTCGCCCTTCTGCAGGCGGCTCCAGTACATTTTCGGAATATCCATTGCCATAGCTTTCTCCAGCTGGAATTTTCCTGCGCGGTCCAGTTCCAGTGTATAGCCATAACAGATCACATTATGGTTGACCTTAAATGCCTTCAGGCGGTAACCGTTCAATTCAAACACTTCCTCCGGCCCGTTGATCTCTTTATAAATAATCGGAAATGGAAGCTCCGGCGCAATGACACGTAAGGCATTGACCACACGCTCCAGTCCTTTCGGTCCGATCAGTGTCAGAGGCTCCTTCCGATCCGCATTTCCCATGGTCAGAAGAAGTCCCGGAAGCCCGCTGATATGATCTCCGTGATAGTGGGTAAAGCAGATCACATCGATCGGTTTGAAACTCCATCCTTTTTCTTTAATGGCAATCTGAGTTCCTTCTCCGCAGTCAATCAAAAGGCTGCTTCCATTATAACGCACCATCAACGAAGTAAGCCAACGGTACGGAAGCGGCATCATTCCTCCGCTTCCAAGCAGACATACATCTATCATATTCTCTCCTATAAAAGTTCCGTCTGTTCCTCCTTCTCTACAGGAATCCGGAAAGAACCGGCCATCCGGTCATAACAGGTTTCGCACAGATCAAAGTCATGAATCTCTCCATCCTTTTCAGAAAAGAATCCCCAGCGGGCCACCCCTCTGAACACACCTTCCTTTACGATCCCGTTTTCCACCTGCAGGCTTTTTCCGCACTGATTGCAGACGATTTTCTTTACTGTATCTTTATCATTTTCCATATACTCACGCATATGATGTTCCTCCTCTTCTCCGGTATGCCTTCATTATAAACAGGCTCTTATTTCCGGGAAATAGGAGATTACTGCCACATGACCATGGCATCTTCCTTCGGCGCGTCGTAGAACCCTTTTCGGATTCCCACCGAACGAAACCCCAGTTTTTCATAAACGTGGACAGCTGTCAGATTGCTCACGCGCACCTCCAGCGTAAATGTGGTCATGCCGCGCTTTCTTCCTTCTTCCAGAAGTGCCTCTGTCACCCGTGTCCCGCTTCCCTTCAGGCGATGTTGGGGGTGTACTGCAATATTCGTCACATCTCCTTCTTCCATCACTTGCAGAAGTCCGCCGTACGCTGTCACTTTTCCATCCGTCTCTTCTACCAGAAACAGGTATTCCGGCCGTACAAGACTTTCCTTCAGACTGTTCTCTGACCACGGAGTAGAAAAACAGAGCCGTTCAAGCTCCGCCACCTGCGGGATATCCCGCTCTTCCATCAGACGGATCATGCATGCACCTGATTCTGCGCTGCTTCCCTGGCTGCCTGTTCTTTTTCTGCACGTTCCCGCTCTGCCTGTGCCATACGAAGGTACTCCGGCTGATGCTCATCTGCCGTTTCTGTTCTGCCCTCCCGGATATACTGTAAGGCCAGTGTACCAACGGCTCCCGCACGCTGTTTGTTGACATGAGCCGGAGCAAATGCAAACTGATTTCCGGCTGCCGTCAGTTGCTCAAGCAGACCACTTTCCAGCTTCTGGCGGAATACCGGCACTCCGTCTCCGAGAAATACTACATTTCTTCCATATCGGCACAGCTTTTCTGCAATCACTTCAATATCTACCGCCATCTGAGGTTCCAGAACTTTCATATTCCCGCTCTCAAACGCATAGATTCCGGTATAGACCTGATTCCTTCTGGCATCCATGAGAGGGCAGATCAGCCCTTCTGTTCCATAAAGGTTATATGCCAGCGCATCTACTGTTGGAATGGCTACCAGAGGTTTTTCCAGTGCAAGACCCAGCCCTTTTGCTGTAGCCGAACCAATTCGAAGTCCGGTAAAAGAACCCGGTCCTGCTGCCACCGCAATGGCATCAATGGTTTTCAGATCCAGCTCCGTCATCTTCACAATCGCGTCCAGCATAGGCAGGAGTGTCTGTGAATGGGTCTTTTTATAATTCACTGTATACTCTGCCAGCAGATTGCTGTTGTATCCATCACCCTCCACGACAGCTACACTGGCTACCAGACCGGAACTGTCCAACGCCAGTACTTTCTTATATGTCTCTTCCATCATCTTTTAAGCCTCCAGTTCGTCGATTCCCTCCAGGGTAATCCTGCGGTAATCAAATCCTTTCTCCAGGTCTTTCTCTATGACAATTCTGCCCGTATGTTCCGGCAGAAGTTCCCTGATCAGATCTGCCCACTCGATCAGGCAGACGCCCTCTCCGTAGAAGTAGTCCTCGTAACCGATCTCATCCATCTCCTCGATATCACCGATCCGATATACGTCAAAATGGTAAAAAGGAAGCCGGCCGCCATCATAGACCTGCACAATGGTAAAGGTCGGACTATTTACCGGTTCCGTAATTCCAAGTCCCTTTGCCAGTCCCTGGGTGAATACAGTCTTGCCAACTCCCAGGTCACCCACCAGTGAGATTACCGTTCCCGGCTTTACCAGTTCTCCTATTTTCTGTCCCAGCGCAAATGTATCCTCTGGGCAAAAACTTTCTATCACCATACTCATCTGATTTCTCCTCAAATGTAAAATGTAACGGTTCATTTCGGCTGTATACGCAAAAAAATTGCGCTATAACCATACGTGGTATGATTGTAGCACAATTTTTTTTCAAACACAATGTTTCCTATCTGGTTCCTTTCAGAATGGGACTGATATGCTTGTAAAGAAGTACGGTAATCACAGATACCAGCACGCCCTTGATCAGGTTGAACGGCGCCACTGCCAGAAGTACAAAGGTCCAGATACCGTTGATAGCCGGATTAATAGCTGTACCCATCTGTACAAATGCATCAACAGGCATTCCAAATGCTTTTGCATAAGCCGGAAGAAGCACCAGCGCATTGATAAATACTGCTGCCACTGACATAATTACGGTACCTGCTACAAGTCCGATCATCGCGTGCTGACGATTTTTCTTCCTTTTATAAATCACAGAAGCCGGAACAACAAATGCACATCCCATTACAAAATTGGCAAATTCACCGACAAATGCGGTATTCGTTCCATTAATCACAAGGTTCAGCAGAATCTTTACCAGCTCTGTGAGAACACCTGCCACCGGTCCCAGCGCAAATGCACCAATCAAAATCGGCACCTCACTGAAATCCAGCTCATAAAATCCCGGTGCGATAAATGGCAGCGGAAATTCAAAAAGCATCAGGATGGTAGAAATGGCGGCCAGCATGCCCACACAGACAATGGTACGTGTGGTGGTGGTGGTCCTTACGGTTGGATTAGCGGTTGCTGCGGTTGTTGTCTTCATAATCTTTCTCCTTTTCTTCAAGAGATCCAGCCGGAGAAAACGGTTCCTGTAATATAAAGACCCCGGATATATCATATCCGGGGTCTTCACGCTTCTTTATATCGCATGGAATTTTCTTCTCTCATCCAGACTGTAACTGTCGGTACCGGAATCACACCGGTTCAGCCGCATTGCTGCGGGTCGCGGACTTCTTTTTCCAAAAGGAAATACACCGCCGGTGGGGAATTACGCCCCGCCCCGAAGAATCTCTTATTCTTTTTTACATCACGTAGTATAACTCTGTTTTTCTGTTTATGCAACAGAAAAATTATTTCTGCAGCTTCATAGACAGGGAAATCCGCTTCTTCTGCACATCCACCGCCAGCACCTTCACGTCGACTACATCACCGACTTTCACCACATCCAGCGGGTGTTTGATGAACTTCTCCGACATTTCTGACACGTGTACCAGGCCGTCCTGATGGACGCCGATATCCACGAAAGCCCCGAAGTCCATAATATTGCGGACAGTTCCTTTCAGCACCATGCCCGGTGTCAGATCCTTCATATCCAACACATCACTTCTCAGTACCGGACGGGGCATCTCGTCTCTCGGGTCACGGGCTGGTTTTTCCAGTTCCTGCACGATATCCTGAAGCGTCAGTTCACCAACGCTCAGTTCAGCCGCTGTCTCCTTCGGATGAAGCACCTTCTTTGAAATTCCCTTCAGTCCGCCTCCGGCAATATCCTTTGCGGAATATCCAAGGGAAGTCAAAAGCTTCGTTGCTGCCTCATAGCTCTCCGGATGGACACTGGTCGCATCCAGCGGATTATCTCCGTTCATGATACGCAGGAAACCGGCGCACTGTTCATATGCCTTTGGTCCCAGCTTTGGAACTTTCAGAAGCTGCCGTCTGTCGGCAAAGCGGCCGTTTGCCTCACGGTAAGCCACAATATTTTTCGCCAGCGTCTTCGTGATACCTGAAATATATTCCAGAAGAGGCGCTGATGCCGTATTCAAGTCTACACCGACTTTGTTGACAGAATCTTCCACCACGCCGCCCAACGCTTCGCTTAGCCGTTTCTGGTTCATGTCATGCTGATACTGTCCGACGCCGATGGCTTTCGGATCAATCTTCACCAGCTCTGCCAGCGGGTCCTGAAGACGTCTTGCGATAGACGCTGCGCTCCGCTGTCCCACATCAAAGTTCGGGAACTCTTCCGTCGCCAGCTTGCTGGCAGAATAGACGGATGCTCCGGATTCGCTGACAATGACATACTGCACTTTCTCCGGGATTTCCTTCAATAGTTCCACAATCACCTGTTCAGACTCTCTGGATGCGGTTCCATTTCCAAGAGAAATGAGCGTAATATGATATTTGCTGATCAGCTTTTTCAGCACTTCTTTTGCTTCTTTTACTTTGTTCTGCGGAGCTGTCGGGTAGATGACCACCGTATCCAGCACCTTGCCGGTCGGATCAACAACTGCCAGTTTGCAGCCAGTGCGGAATGCCGGATCCCAGCCAAGAACAGTCTGCCCTGCAATCGGCGGCTGCATCAGAAGCTGCTCCAGGTTTTTACCAAACACATGGATAGCCCCTTCTTCCGCATCCTCAGTCAGTGTATTTCTGATCTCACGCTCAATAGCCGGAGCAATGAGACGGCTGTAACTGTCCTTTACTACTGCTTCCAGAACCGGAGAGGTATAAGGATTTTCCTTACTGATCACGCGGCTTTCCAGATAACTTAAGATCTCTGCCTCCGGGGCTTCCACTTTCACTGTCAGCACTTTCTCGGATTCTCCTCTGTTCAGGGCCAGCGTCCGATGTCCTGCCATCTTGCTGATGGACTGACTGAAGTGATAATATGTCTCATAGACAGATTGCGCCTGATCATCTTTTGCTTCCGCATTGATCAGACCCTCTTTCATGGTCTTGTTCCGGATCCATGTACGGTAATCTGCCTCATCGGAAATACTCTCCGCGATAATATCCATGGCACCGGCAATGGCTTCCTGTTCGTCTGCCACTCCCTTTTCCTCTGATACATAAGCCTTCGCCTCTTCTTCCAGCGGCTGCTTCGTCATCTGCAGAAGAATCACATTCGCCAGGCCTTCCAATCCTTTTTCTTTCGCAATGATGGCTCTGGTACGGCGTTTCGGACGATACGGGCGGTAAAGATCATCCACCGCCACCTGCGTCTGGGCATTTTCGATGGCCGCGCGCAGCTCCTCCGTCAGTTTTCCCTGCTCATCAATACTGGAAATAACCTGCGCTTTCTTTTCTTCCAGATTTCGGAGATAGGTCAGCCGTTCATCAAGGTTACGAAGCTGCTCGTCATTGAGTGCACCAGTCGCCTCCTTACGGTAACGGGAAATGAACGGAATGGTATTTCCCTCATCAATCAATTTGACAGCTGCCTCTACCTGCCCCTTTTTTACTTGAAGTTCTTCTGTTATTTTCTGTATAATATCCATATTCTGTTATCCAAGTGCTCCCTTAATTGCATCCAGGAACTCGTCATAGGTCTCCAGAGCTCTCAGTTCCGGGTAATCTTTTTTAATCTGATCCGTGGTACGGAACAGGAATCCTGCCTTGCTGGCTTTGATCATTCCAAGATCATTAAAACTGTCTCCTGCAGCGATGGTCTCAAAGCCTGCGGACTGCAGTGCTTTGACCGTCGTCAGTTTTGAGTTTTCAATTCTCATTTTAAATCCGGTGATGGTTCCGTCTTCTGCCACCTCCAGTGAATTGCAGAACAACGTCGGCCATCCCAGCTTCTTCATCAGCGGTTTTGCAAACTGGGTAAAGGTATCACTGATGATGATAACCTGTGTAATAGAACGGAGTTCATCCAGAAACTCCTTTGCGCCAGGCAGCGGATTAATTTTCGCAATAGTCTCCTGAATCTCTTTCAGGCCAAGTCCATGTTCTTTCAGGATTCCGAGACGCCATTTCATAAGTTTGTCATAATCCGGCTCATCCCGGGTCGTTCTCTTCAGTTCAGGGATTCCGCTGGCCTCAGCAAACGCAATCCAGATTTCCGGAACAAGTACACCTTCCAGATCCAAACACACAATATCCATGATACTTTCCTCCTGTCTCAGACATTAACCTTCCATACGGATCATGCTGATGATATCAAGTCCTTTTGCTTTTTCTTCAAACTCCCCTTCGGACATTACCGGTGTCAGGAATCCGATCTCTCTCCTGATTCCTGCATCGATCATCTCCACATCGCCGAATACCTTTGCATCTTTTGCATCGGATTTCATACGGACGAAGAAACGGTGCGTCATCTTCTCCTTCGGAGCCAGGGTAAGCTTCTCCGGATTCCAGAAGATGGTAACAACTTTTCCGATATGTCTGGCGGCATCCACCATGTCACCTGCCACAGCACTTGCGGTCGGCAGCTTGCCTGCTCCGCTTCCATAGAACATGGATGCTCCGAGCATATTTCCTTCCACGCATACGGCATTGAATACGTCATTTACCATATAAAGCGGATTTTCTTTGCGGACCAGTGCCGGTGCTACCATAGCACAGTAGGTCTCTCCCATCTTCTTGCTGACTGCCAGCAGTTTGATGGCACAGCCCATCTTCTTTGCATATGCGAAATCTTCGGACGTCACCTTTGTAATGCCTTCGGTATAAATATCGTGGAAATCCACCTGATTGCCGCTGGCAAGAGAAGTCAGAATCGCAATCTTACGACATGCATCCCATCCTTCCACGTCTGCTTCCGGATGAAGCTCCGCATAGCCTTTTGCCTGTGCCTCTTTCAGTACATCGCCATAATTCAGTCCTTCTCTGGACATCTTGGTCAGCATATAGTTGGTAGTTCCGTTTAAAATACCGGAGATCTCCACGATCACATCTGCAGTCAGAGAAGAATTCAGCGGACGGATAATCGGTATACCGCCTCCTACGCTGGCCTCAAACAGATAGTTTACCTGATGGTCTTTTGCAATCCGGATGAGTTCCGCCCCATGCTCTGCCACCAGTTCCTTATTGGAGGTGCAGACACTTTTTCCTGCCTCCAGACAACGTTTGGTAAATTCATAGGCCGGATGCAGTCCGCCCATAACTTCTGCCACAATCTTTACTTCATCATCTTTGATAATATCTTCAAAATCATGTGTCAGGACATCCATGACCGGATCACCCGGAAATTCTCTCAAGTCCAGCACATACTGTACTTTCAGTTCCTGTCCTACTTTTTTGTTGATGCTTACCTGGTTTTTTTTGATAACTTCATATACACCTGATCCTACGGTGCCATATCCCATGATTGCTGCTTTTATCATTGGTATTCTACTCCCTGCCTAATATTTTCAGATAACGGATTCCCGACTGTTCCTCGATCTTCTCGATCATGGCGGATGCATCTCCCGCAGTAGGAAGCACTTCCACACTGAGCGTCAGGGATGCTACCCCATTGATCGGAATCGTCTGGTGAATAGTCAGGATATTCGCTCCAAATTCCGCGATTGTATTCAATACGGTGGATAAAAGTCCCGGTTCATCTTCCATCTGAAGAACAAACGTGACTGTCTTTCCTTTCGCTTCATCATGAAACGGAAAGATATCATCTTTGTATTTGTAAAATGAACTTCTGCTGATGCCGAGACGGTCAGTTGCTTCCTGTACCGTCATAGACGGATCGCTATCCAGCATCCGTTTAGCCTCTACCACTTTCAACAGCACCTCCGGCACTGCTTTCTGTTTCAGCACAAAGTATTTTCCTTTTTCTGTCATCATTTTTCCTCCGGACTCAGGTTGATCCATTTCAGATATGCATTGATAAACGGATCAATCTTGCCATCCATCACCGCATCCACATTGCTGACCTCCGCACCGGTACGATGATCTTTAACCAGTGTGTAGGGCTGCATAACATAAGAGCGGATCTGATTACCCCATGCAATATCGCTGACCTCTCCACGGATACCGGAGAGTTTTTCTGCCTGTTTCTGCTGCTCCAGAAGATACAGCTTTGCTTTCAGCATCTGCATGGCTTTGTCTTTATTCTGATGCTGTGAACGTTCATTCTGACACTGCACCACAATTCCGGTGGGCAGATGGGTAATACGGATTGCGGAGGATGTCTTATTGATATGCTGTCCGCCGGCACCGCTGGAACGGTACGTATCCACACGCAGGTCGTCCGGATTAATCTCGATATCAATCTCATCCTCAATATCCGGCATAACATCGCAGGATACAAATGAAGTCTGGCGTTTTCCCTGTGCATTAAACGGGGAAATACGTACGAGACGGTGAACGCCTTTCTCGGACTTCAGATAGCCGTAGGCATTCTCGCCGTTGACCTGGAATGTGACGGACTTGATGCCCGCCTCATCACCTTCCAGATAGTCGAGCACTTCCACGGTAAATCCTTTTCGTTCTGCCCAACGGGTATACATACGGTACAGCATGCCCGCCCAGTCACAGCTCTCGGTTCCGCCTGCTCCTGCGTTCAGTTTCAAAATGGCATTGCTTCTGTCATATTCTCCTGAGAGAAGCGTCTTAATCCGCATGGTCTCAAATTTTTCGACAAATTCATCCAGCTCGGACTGGATCTCCGGGATCAGAGAAGGATCATCCTCCTCATATCCCATTTCCAGCAGAGTCTCGATATCCTCGTACTGTCCCTGCAAATCTTCAAATTTCTGTTTTTCTTCTTTGAGTGTATTGAGTTCTCTCATGCCTGCCTGGGACTGTTCTACCTGATCCCAGTAGCCTGGAGCCTCCATCTCTCTTTCTAATTCTTCGATCCTGAGCGTCTTTGAAGCCAGGTCAAAGTGAATCCCTCAGTTCTGTCATGGGTTTTGCGTAGCTGCTCAGTGTATATTTAAACTGATCAAGTTCTACCATAACCACACCTTCTTTCTTTTTCTATTTCATTATAAAATCTTATTTTGCACGTCCGCAGCACTGTTTATACTTCTTGCCGCTGCCGCATGGGCACGGATCGTTCGGATATACTTTCTGCGCTGCTCTCTGTACCGGCTTCTTTCCAAGGGAATCATCCTTGTTGGTTCCGGTTACCTGAGCTACTTCCTCACGTTCTGCTTTCTCTTCAATCTTCACATGCATGAGCAGACGAACGGTATCTTCCTGAATGCTTGCAGTCATTGCCTCGAACATCTCATAACCGTTCATCTTGTACTCTACCAGCGGATCTCTCTGGCCATATGCCTGCAGGCCGATACCCTGACGCAGCTGTTCCATATCGTCGATATGGTTCATCCACTTCCGGTCAATGACTTTCAGCAGAAATACACGCTCCAGCTCACGGATCATCTCCGGATTCGGGAACTCTGCCTCTTTTGCCTCATAGAGCTTCGTGCCTTCCTGTTTGAGCGCATGCTTCAGTTCTTCACGGTTCTTTACATCCAGACGCTCAGCGGTGATCGGCTCAAATGGAATGACCGGAAGCAGAGTCTCGTTAAGACCTGACAGATCCCACTCTTCCGGCTCCTGATCGTCACCGATAAAGGTATCTACTGCATTTTCTACTACATCTGCAATCATCTTGTAGATGGAGTCTCTCATGCTCTCACCATCCAGCACGCGGCGGCGCTCTGCATAAATAATCTCTCTCTGCTCATTCATCACCTGGTCATATTCCAGAAGGTTTTTACGAATACCGAAGTTGTTGTTCTCGATCTTCATCTGTGCCTTCTCGATAGCACTGGTCAGCATCTTATGTTCAATCTGCTCATTTTCCGGAACACCCAGTGCGTTGAATGCACTCATGAGACGCTCGGAACCGAACAGTCTCATCAGATCGTCTTCCAGAGAGATATAGAAGCGGGACTCACCCGGATCCCCCTGTCGTCCGGAACGTCCACGCAGCTGGTTGTCAATACGTCTGGACTCATGACGCTCTGTACCGATGATCTTCAGACCACCTGCTGCCTTTGCCTCATCATCCAGTTTAATATCAGTACCACGGCCCGCCATATTAGTTGCAATGGTAACAGCTCCGTGCTGTCCCGCCAGAGCAACGATCTCAGCTTCACGCTCATGGAACTTCGCATTCAGCACCTCATGCTTGATGCCGCGCTTCTGAAGCATTCTGCTCAGCTCCTCGGAAGTCTCGATCGTAATGGTACCTACCAGTACCGGCTGTCCGGTAGCATGTGCCTTCTCGATCTCATCACAGACTGCATGGAATTTTTCTTTTTTTGTCTTGTATACCGCATCCTGAAGATCTTTACGGATTACCGGACGGTTGGTCGGGATCTCCACAACATCCATACCGTAGATGGCGCGGAACTCTTTCTCCTCCGTCTGTGCGGTACCGGTCATACCGGATTTCTTATCATATTTATTAAAGAAGTTCTGGAACGTAATATTTGCAAGGGTCTTGCTCTCACGTTTTACCTTTACATGTTCCTTCGCCTCAATGGCCTGATGAAGTCCGTCGGAATAACGGCGGCCTGGCATGATACGTCCGGTAAATTCATCAACGATAAAGATCTGATCATCTTTTACCACATAATCCTGGTCGCGGAACATGAGGTTGTTGGCACGCAGCGCCAGCTCCATATTGTGCTGGATCTCCAGGTTTTCCGGATCGGCCAGATTCTCAATCTTGAAGAACTGCTCTACTTTCTTGATACCATCAGCGGTCAGATGCACGATCTTATCTTTCTCGTTGACGATGAAATCTCCGGTCTCCTCGATCTCCTCACCCATGATGGCATCCATCTTTGAAAATTCCTTGCTTGCCTCTCCTCTTGTCAGCGTATGTGCCACATAATCGCACAGCTCATAGAGTTTGGTAGACTTTCCACTCTGTCCGGAAATAATCAGTGGTGTTCTTGCCTCATCAATCAGGATAGAGTCGATCTCATCGATGATGGCATAATGCAGATCTCTCTGTACCAGCTGCTCTTTATAGATTACCATATTGTCACGCAGATAGTCGAAACCAAGCTCGTTATTGGTGACATAGGTAATGTCGCAGTTATATGCGGCGCGGCGCTCTTCTTTTGTGGAAGCGTTCAGTACCACACCTACGGTCAGTCCCAGAAATTCATGGACTTTACCCATCCAGCCGGCATCACGGCTTGCCAGGTAATCATTAACCGTTACGACATGGACGCCCTTGCCGTCCAGCGCATTTAAGTATGCCGGAAGAGTAGAGACAAGGGTCTTACCTTCACCGGTCTTCATCTCTGCGATACGTCCCTGATGAAGGATCATACCTCCGATCAGCTGTACGCGATAGTGCTCCATTCCAAGCACACGTTTTGCAGCCTCTCTGACAGTGGCAAATGCCTCCGGAAGAAGATCATCCAGTGTCTCCCCTTCTGCCAGTCTCTGCTTGTATTCTTTTGTTTTGTTCCTCAGCTGCTCATCACTTAAAGCCTGCATGGTCGGACGCAGAGCCTCAATCTTGTCGATGGTGGGCATGATCAGTTTCAGCTCACGCTCACTGTGAGTTCCAAATAGTTTGTCAATAATATTCATACAGTTCTCCTATTCACATGTCCGTACTCGTCGGACATTCTACTTACACAAAGGACATTATAGCATAGCTTTGTAAATATTCAAAGTAAATAATTGTGAACGATATAACCAAAAGGACCGGCAGGAGAATTCCTGCCGGTCCTGTAAATTCAAATTTATCTGTCCGGTTCCATAATGCCGTAGGTACCGCCTTTCCGCTTGTACACAACGCTGATGTCATCAGTCTCTGCATTGACAAAGGCAAAGAAATTATGTCCCAGAAGTTCCATCTGCACACATGCATCTTCCGGATACATGGGCTTGATATCAAATTTCTTAGAACGGATAATCTTAACTTCCTGATCGTCGACTTCCTTCTCCAGGAACTCTTTCTGGAAGTTTCCTCCACCCTGCTGTCTTGCCACAAGTTTGTTTTTGTACTTGCGCAGCTGGCGCTCGATAACTTCTTCTACCAGATCAATGGATACGTACATGTCCGTGCTGGACTGCTCCGAACGAATAATATTGCCTTTTACCGGGATAGTAACCTCGATCTTCTGGCGTTCTTTCTCAACGCTTAAGGTTACATAGACTTCGGTATCAGGAGTAAAATACCGTTCCAGCTTTCCCAGCTTTTCCGTCACTGCAGAACGAAGGCCCTCAGTAATGTCCAGATTTTTGCCGCTAATGATATAACGCATAAAATCACTCCTTTACTTTTTGATGTTGTCTGTATTATACCATTTTTCGCCCTGTTGTGCAATGAATTTCACAGTCTCTTCATAATTCATGGGGCCGCCGAACAGGTCCAGTGCACTGCCGATGGTCACGTTCAGACGGTTCCTTCCGAGCGTCTTCAATTCCCGCAGATCCTCAAAACCTCCGATGCCTCCCGCATAAGTAACAGGAATGCCGTTCCAGGCTCCCAGCATCTCTGCCAGCGGCTTTTCGATACCCCTCGCCTTTCCTTCCACATCTACCGCATGGATCAGGAATTCCGAGCAGCATCCTGCCAGTTCATCAAGCACCTCCGGTGTGAGTACCACATTCGTGAACTTCTGCCACCGGTCGGTTACAATGTAATACTGATCTCCTTTTCTGCGGCAGCTCAAATCCAGTACCAGATGTTCCGTTCCCACTGTGCGAACCATTCGGTTCAGATGCTCCCGGTCCATCTGACCGTCTCTGAATACATAGGATGTCACAATCACATGGCTGGCCCCCGCCTCCAGGTATTCTTCTGCATTTTCCGGATGAATACCACCGCCAATCTGCAGCCCGCCCGGATAAGCTCTCAATGCGCCAAATGCCTGCTGTCTGGTCGCCTCATAATATTCGCTGCCCTCTTTGTTGAGCAGAATCACATGACCGCCCCGGATTCCCTGTTTCCGGTAAAGTTCCGCATAAAATGCCGCATCCTGCTCAGACACAAAGTTCTCACTGGCCTGATTTCCCTCGTCTTTCAAACTGCCTCCAACAATCTGCTTCACACAGCCGTTATGTATATCAATGCACGGACGGAATTCCATTTTCTTATACCTCATCTTTTTCGTAAGTCCGGGCAGCATTCTGACCGCCCGGATTTCATTATAACTGGAAATTCTGTTTTTCTCAATTGCTATTCTACTGCATTGTTATCCACATTGCCGGTACCATCCGTACCGTTTTCTCCACCATCTACCACATCATCTACTCCATCCATCAACGTATCACCAGTTTCTGTTACGCCGTTTACCACATCATCCACCACATCATTGGCATCTCTTCCGATCTCCTCCAGAAGTCCATCTCCATCCACATCCGTATGATCATAAATGCCATCACCATCCGTATCGAAGAGAATCTCATCAAAGGGCCTTCCATCCAGGCCTGTATTTCCACTGTTATTTTCCACTCCGGCTTCATTGCCAGTACCTGCGTTCTCATCTGCTGCCGTTCCGTTATTTCTGCCGCAAGCAGCCACGGACACCATTAACAGCAGAAGGAGCATACTGGCAGCGCTTTTTTTCCACTTTTTCATAAAAGTCTCTCCTTTTCTTTTTTCTGTTGTTAATATGGACGGTTCTTCCGTTTTTATACTCTATATACAAAAAAATCCGGCAGAAATGAATTTTCATTTCTGCCGGAGCACGATCTTTCATTTATGCCTGCGCGTCAATCACGTCGCTCATATGGTAATAACCTGCCGGTTTTCCTGCCAGGAATTTGGCTGCCTGAATAGCGCCCTTTCCAAAAATTGCACGGGAATATGCGGTATGGCTGAAGGTGATCACTTCGTCTGTTCCTGCAAAAATCACATCATGGTCCCCGACGATGGTGCCGCCACGGACTGCAGAAATACCGATCTCCTTCTTCTCTCTCTTGTGATGATCCTGACTGCGGTCATATTTGTAAGCATATTCGCTGTTCAGCACACCGTCGTTAATAGCGTCTGCAAGTGCCAGCGCAGTACCGCTCGGAGCGTCGAGCTTTCTATTGTGATGTTTTTCCACGATCTCAATATCAAATCCTGCCGGTACAAGAATCTTCGCAGCATCCTGCAGAAGTTTCATAAGCATATTAATTCCAAGGGACATATTAGCGGATTTCAGCACTGCCACCTGTTTGCTTGCAGCTTCTACCGATGCCAACTGCTCCTCAGAAAGGCCTGTAGAACAGAGTACAACCGGAAGTTTCTTCTCCACACAGTAGTTAATCAGACCGTCGGCCGCTTTTGCAGATGTGAAATCAATGATCACATCCGCATCCACTGTACAGGCATGCAGATTCGGGAACACCGGATATCCGTTATCACGGCAGTCCACCGGATCAATCCCCGCTACAATCTCAATCTCCGGATCGTCTTTGATCAGACCAGTGATCACCTGTCCCATATGGCCATTACAGCCATGCATAATTGCCTTTACCATTAGTTCTCTCCTTTTGCCTTTACACCGAATGCATCCATAGCTGCTTTCAGTTCTTTCTGATGCTCTTCTTCCATCTCAGACAGCGGCATACGAAGAGGACCTACTTCCCATCCAAGCATGTTCATTGCTGCTTTTACCGGAATCGGATTTACCTCGCAGAACAGTTTCTCGATCAGCGGAAGTGCACGCAGCTGAAGTTCACGGCTTCCTTTTACATCTCCGTCCATGAATTTTGCCACGATATCGTGAGTCTCTTTCGGTGCAATATTGGAAAGTACGGAGATAACACCTTTTCCGCCAAGTGAAAGAAGCGGTACGACCTGGTCATCATTTCCGGAATAAATATCAAAGGACTCACCACAGAGTTCCGCGATCTTGGCAATCTGGGAAATATTTCCACTTGCCTCTTTCACACCTACGATATTTTCAACATTCTTTGCCAGATATGCCATGGTCTCCGGTGCAATATTCACGCCGGTACGGCTCTGGATATTGTACAGGATTACCGGAATTTTGATGGAATTCGCAATCTTTGTAAAATGTGCAATCAGACCCTTCTGAGTCGCTTTATTGTAGTACGGAGTTACCAGGAGAACGCCGTCCACACCGTATTTTTCTGCTTCCTGAGAAAGATAGATAGCGGTCTCTGTACAATTAGAACCGGTACCTGCGATAACCGGGATTCTTCCGGCAACCTTCTCTGCCGTAAACCGAATTGCTTCCAGATGCTCCTCATGGCTCAGGGTAGATGACTCACCGGTCGTTCCACAGATAATGATGGCGTCCGTACCATTCGCAATCTGGTACTCCAGAATCTCCTCCAGTTTCGGATAATTCACTGCTCCTGTCTCTGTCATCGGAGTAATAATCGCAACTCCTGCACCTGTAAAAATAGACATGTTTTTTTCCCCTCCTGATCATTTGTTATAAAATATGTAATCTACGACGAATCTAATCCATCTGATAGATGAAAAAAGAGGCGTACCCGTGCACGCCTCTCCAGAATACATTCAAAAAATCTCTTCTGCCCGGATAGCGCTTCATCGGAAAACGATGACAGTCATGAAATTCTTCATTCCATGCCCAAGAACCGGCTTCTACAGGGCTTCCGGCCTTTCGGCGCTCTTCCCTTTCCGACGCTTTCTCCTGTGCCTGCACACATCCAACGACCTACTCTTGATTCGCGCGACCTCTATCTCTTACCTAGTGAGTTCAATATAGCATTTATCTATTTCTTTGTCAACACACCGAATTGTTTTATTCTGACTCTTTCAGCACGCTGATCTCATAGACTTCATCCGCCCATTCCAGCATCTCCGGATACAGTCGGATCCCGGTAAATATCAGATCGGTATTTTCCGCTGCTTCCAGCAGTGAATGGAGTTCTTCCAGTGTGGCAATTTCCCGTTCTGGGAGCCCCAGAACCTCGTCCAGAATCAGGACATCACACTCTCCGGTTGCAAGTACTTTTCTGGCAAAGTTCAGGCCGTTTTTCAGATTTGGAATCTCTTCTTCCTTCTCCTGCTCTGTCAGATTCTCAAATGCTTCTTCTCTCTTCTGAAAACGAAAAAGCTTGATCTCCGGCTCCAGCCGTTTGATGAAGCTGATCTCCTCCTCCTGCTTACCTTTCAGGAACTGTACAATGAATACGGAGCGGCCCTTGCTGGCTTCCCTGATTGCCTGACCGATTGCTGCTGTCGTCTTGCCTTTTCCATTTCCGCAATAGATCTGTAACTTTCCTTCTTTCATAATGCCCTCACATTTCTGATATAAGAACTAAACTGCCTGTTTTTATTTTACACCAGTCACTGAGTAATTGCAACCAGATAGAAAAATCCTGCAGTGTCTCCTGCAGGATTTCTCTTACGTATAAAACAGTCCTGATACCGCCACATCATATTCTGGAAGTCCATCCGGACTCCAGAGCAGTTCGATTCCAAGAAGATCACGGACCATTCTTGCAAAATCAAAGCCGAAGGCGGTTATAGAATATCGTCTGAGCTTCGGATACCTGCAGGATTCGCCGTCCTGTCTTGCACAGTGGCTGCACAAGATACAGCGTCCTGCTCCAATACAGATTCCTCCTGGAAATTCTTTTTCCAGCTCCAGAAGTGTCAGCAAAAGATTCCGTTTTACTTTTTCATAGGTCTGATTCCGGATCTCCTGTGCTTTCGCCGCAGACACCGCCAGTGTTCTCGTCTCCTCCGGGTATTTTACCTTCACTGCGATTAGAAATCCTTCCCGGAATGGCTTCAGATAATCATCCGCCTCCGGCACCCCCGGTGGACAGGACCATACTTTTCCATAGTCCGGGCAGAGCTTGCAGGCTTCCCGTACCGGATCCGGATTCCAGTATTCCGACAACAGCCGGCTTACGGAAACTCTGCTCACCTGTACTTCGATATCATATTTTACAGATGCCATGACAAGCTCACCTTCTTTCCCTCCTGATGTCACAACTGCCGGAGGAATCTCTTCCCCCGGCAGCCAGTATCTTCTGTGCATTTTTTATGCCAGATCTGCCCAGTTTGCCGGATATACAAAATATGCATACCTGGTCTTATCCGGAGTCTGGAAGTGGATATGGCTGTTCTTCGGGATGTAGATGATCTGTCCCGGTCCTGCCGTTACCACGCGTCCGTCAATCTCGATCTCCAGAGTACCTTCCAGTACGAGATCATATTCATCATAGGTCAGTGTCCACTCAAAGCTGGTGTGGTCAAGCTCCATGATTCCACAGCCCATTCTCGGTGCTTCCTCAAGGGTTACCACGTCTTTCAGTGCCACACCGTCCTGCTCAAAACGCTCGCATTTGACAGTTTCTGTAGCAATCTTGATAATACCACTTGGGTCTTTTTCTTTTACAAAATCCTCTCCGCTCTCCTGCTGTTTGGCTTCCGCCAGAACTTTCTGCACGATCTCGCGGATCAGTTCTTCACTTACGTTCATACGGTGTCCATCCTTTCATTTTCATGAAGCGGAATTTTACTGCTCAGTTTCCTCTTCTGCTTTTGCTTTTGCAACAGAAGCTTCTACTTTAGAAAGAAGCATCGGAGCCAGTGCATTGGCAAGAATCAGGGCAGTGATACCTGCAACCAGCTTACCAACGATAACCGGGAAAATCATATCGGAGTTTACACCAGCGGTAAATCCAAGATGATCGCCGAATACGAATGCTGCGGATACTGCAAATGCAACGTTTAAGAGTTTGCCCTTCGGGTTCATCTTATCCATAATATTGAACATTGCAATATTGTTAGCCAGAGTCGCTACCAGTCCTGCAGAACCATTCTCGTCCATACCCAGTTTTTC